>JBPYEF010000158.1:0-9281 GCA_051985875.1 Hyphomicrobiaceae bacterium | reverse complement strand
CGGGCCGCCGCGCCCCATGTGTTGGCAAGTGCGTTCGGTATCAGCGCCCCAGCACCTGCACGGTCACCCTGGCGACCCCCTGTGCGGTCATGCCGATGGCGCTGGCAGCAGCCCGCGAAAGATCGATGATGCGGCCGGCGATATACGGGCCGCGATCATTGATGGTGACGTCTACCGAGCGCCCAGTGCCGCGGTGCGTCACACGCACGCGGGTACCGAAGGGCAGACTGCGATGCGCCGCGGTCAGGGCGTTAGGATTGAACCAGCCGCCCGAGGCGACCCGCTGCGGTTCCGAGTAGAACGACGCCATGCCCTGCTGTCCGCCAAGGCGCGGCGCGACGTTGGCGCTCTTGTTGGCCGAAGCGTGATGGGTCATGTGGCGACCGGTTGCTCCGTGCCAGGCTGTGCGCCGGCCGACAGTCGCACGATGCGCTAGCCTATGCCTGCGGCGCTCGTGCATCGCGCTCCGAACATGCCGGTGCGTGAAGTGGCGCGACGCGTGCCGGCGGCGCATTGCCGTATACGAGCCGCGGCGGCGCGGCCGCGCCACATCTTCCTCCGATGTCTGCCATCTACCATAGTAGGCGAGATGCTGATGCCGGCGACGCTCCGTACGCCGCTCGTGGTGGTACGTGCGGTGCGCGCCGGACCTCTCCCGGACCGCGCTTGCGCCCGTGGTATCGCTCGCCGCCGCGGGTAGCGCAGCGCCAGCGCTCACCGCGAGCGTCAACAAGGCCGAAGTCATCAGTTGTCTCATCTCTCAGCTCCTTCTGCTCACGACATGTCGGCTGAGGGCTCCCTCCGGCAATCGGCACGACAATGCCGAGAACGGGCAAGCGCTTACCCGATTGCCTTGTTATGGCGAGACAGCGGTGGCTTTCTGTCCCCCTGGCAGTAAGTCCCTAAACCGAAAGCCGGAGAACGCACTGGCGCTTTGCACCGTCAGGGCCGTACCCCGGCGCGTGGCAATCGAGCAAGCAGGCGCGAGCAGGTCAACTCAAAAAAATGAACCCTGATCATGCATTTGTCGCAGTGGGTTCAGATTATTTTTTAGGAATCAACGCTTGCGATCGCGATGACACACAGTGCGTGACGTGTCGGCCACAGCGTTTGCGCAATGGCGTCGACGGGTAAGTTGAAAAAATCGACGCGCTGATGCGACTTGCGGCTTTTTCCGCTGCAAAATTCGGGAGGTGCAAAATCGGCGCTAAAGCGAGCCGGGGTAGCCCCCGCCATCGATCAGCACGTTCTGGCCAGTGATGAAGCCCGCGTGCTGCGAGCACAGGAACGCCACTACCGCGCCGAACTCCTCGGGCGTGCCAAAGCGGCCTGCCGGCACCGACGCCTTACGCTCCTCATCGATTACCGCCACGGGTACCTTGCGCGCCTCTGCCATGCGTTGGCTGGTGCCGCGCAGGCGGTCGGTATTGAACGGCCCGGGAAGTATGCCGTTGATGGTGACGTTGGCGTGCGCGGCCTTGCGCGCCAGCACGGCGATCGCACCGGTGAGGCCGAGGCGCGCGCCGTTGGACAGCTCGAGCGCGGCGATCGGGTGCTTGATCGATGCCGAGGTGATGTTGACAATGCGGCCGAAGCCACGCGCCATCATGCCATAGAGGGTCGCATGTATCAGCGCGATCGGTGTAATCATGTTGTCCTCGACAGCCTTGCGCCAGTCCGCGAGGGAGAAATCCTTGAAATCGCCGGGCGGCGGCCCGCCGGCGTTGGTGATGAGAATGTCGGGGTCCGGACACGCGGCAAGCAGCGCGTCGCGCCCAGCCTCCGTGGTCACGTCGCAGACGACGGCGGTAACGGTTGCGCCGCTGGCGCGCAGCTGCGCAGCGGTCGCCTGCAGCGCATCGGCACCTCGGGCACAGATCGTCACGCTTGCTCCTTCCTGCGCCAGCACGGTGGCGCAGCCCTTTCCCAGGCCCTTCGACGACGCGCAGACGATCGCCTTCCTGCCGGCTATACCGAGATCCATGGCCCGTTCCTCCTACCGTGCAACTGATAGCCGATTGCGTGGGCGCGGAAAACCCGGGACCGCGCGGGGCGCAGGCTTGCGGCGCTGCAGGAGCCGCACTCGCGGTACGGCGCACGATTAGCGGGTACCAGGGTCAGCTCGGTCGCGCCGCTGCGGATGCTGTGACCCGCGCCGCGTTCCACGGCACCCACAGCGCAACGAGGCCGCATGCGGCGATCACCGCGAGGACGGCAACGATCCAAGGCTCCGTGCCAATCCCGAGAAGACGCACGGCCCAATCGTTCAGCTCCTCATAGTGCAGCACGGCAACGCCGGCGGTGACGACGCCCGCCACGCGCCCGATCAGCTCGCCCTGCTTGCCTAGGCGGCGCAAAAAGTAGAACAACAGCAGCAGCGCCCAGGGGGCAATAACCAGGCTGAGGCGCAATTGCGGTCCAGCACTGACACGCCCGAAGAGCGCGTCGCTTGTTTCCTGATAGCCGTAGTCCATCGCCGGCCAAAACAGCATGGCCAAGCCACCAACGATCATGCCGCGCTCGATCGCCGGCACGAGAGCGCGGTAGTGACGGTCGATCATGCTGCGCCAGCTGGCTAGCAGGGGGCCCAAGGTGACGATGATCAGCACGAAAAAGATCTTGAGAAAGAGGAACACCGGATCGTACGTCCCGGTGAGAGAGCGTTGGCTGCGATCGGCCTGCCGCTCCGATACAGCTTTCGTGAAGCGCTGTTGCGCCACGCAGCATGCGGCGCCCTTGAGCAACCGAAGCGCGGGGAAGCAGAAGCGCTCCTTGTCCATGTCCTCGGGCGTCTCGAGCATATTGTCAACGGCGCAGCTGCGCGCGAACTTCGCCAAGCCGATGCGCGTGCGCGCTGCTTGGCGCAGCTCCGTGAGCGTTGCCAACAGCGGAGCCCGCAAGCACCCACTTTCCCCTGCGCGGCAGTCCGCCGGCTCGCCCGTATCGGCGAGCAGCGCGTGGGGCGAAACCTCCCAAAGCTCGCGCGGCGCCGCATCGAGCGAGCGATAGACGCCGAGCGAAACGAGCAGAACCGCTGCGAGGCCGGTCAGGAAGCGCACCCTGCCATAGCGCAGCCGATGCCAGTAGAGGTCGGTGAGGACGACCGACGGGAGGTAAAAGGCGACCAGCGCGAGCACGCCGAATATGGGGAAGAAGACGAAGAGATGGCTGTGGGCCACCAGCAGGGTGGTTGCGGCAACGTCGCGAAATTCGCTGACCAGGAGGGCCGTCGAGGCGATAAAGGATGCCCCCAGCACCACCAAGACAACGGCCACGAAAATGCGTGCACCCCTCATCGGCTCCCTCGCATACCCCCCGAAGGCGCGATGATTATCCTGAAGTGCGAAGACTTCGGCTAGAGCTAGATGCGCGGACTAGCGGTTGGGCCCGAGCGTGACACCGCAACGACAAAGGGGCCGCGCAGTGCGCGGCCCCCGTGAGATCGGTTGGCAAGCGCCGAGCGGCGCTGAGCCAGTTGGCCCTGGCACTACCCGCCCCGCGCGTCGGAGGCAGCTCCAACGTGCGCGCGATCGAGCCCCAGCGTCCTTGCCGACTGCAGGATCCCACGAGACATTGGACCACCTCCTTTCCGTTGTTGCGATTCGGCGGCAAGTGTAGCGGCAGGCGCGGCACTTGAAAAGGCCCGCCGCACTGCGGGATCCGCACGTGCGCGAGCCCTGGCGCGCGAGGGCGCGTTTGTGCCCTTAGGCAAGCGCCCGGCGCAACTCAGTTACGCAGGGGAGGCGGGGGAGTTGCCGCTGTCTCGAGCTTGAGGTTGAGCTCGGAGGGGTCGGAGGGCCGGCGGCAGCGCCCGTCGAACTCGGCGCCCTGTTCGATGGCCAGGGACATATGATGAATGTCACCCTCGACCCGGGACGAGGCTTGCAGCGCCACCGTTGCCCCGCGGATGACACCGGAAATCCTGCCGCGCACGATCACCCGGTCAGCGGCGACCGTACCGGTCACCTTGCCTTGTTCACCGATGATCACCTCGACGCCTGCAACGTCGCCCTCGACTTCGCCGTCGACCTGCAATGTGCCCTGGCTGATGATCTTGAGACCCTGGCCAAGGATCTTAAGATCGTTGCCGATCACCGATTTGGGCCCGGCGGTGCTGGCCTGCTGTCGGCGTGCCTGTGTCACATTGAGGGAATTGGCATTGGTCGAGATCGGCTCGAGCGGCTTCGGCTCCGCCGCGGAACTTCGCGTGAACATGGGGCCCCTCGCTGATATGCGCTTTACGCGCGCCCTCGCGTCTTGCGAGCGGGCATGGCAGCATCGCCACATGGTGAAATTGTGTCGTCTCCTTGCCCCATCCACCGACGCTCTTCTGAGGCGCTTGCGCGAAGCTGCGCCTGGCGCGACACAGGGGGAGAAAATCGGCAGGCTCGGGCGACGCCGCACTTGCGCAATGCCCAAGCTGCGCGGCAGGGTTGTGGCGAAGGACGCAGCGCCATTCAGCAATGGGGGCCGAACATGCGCTTACAGCCGATTGCCGCAATGATCCTGGCGTACGGCGCCATGGTCTCCCTCGCCGTAGCGCAAGGCGAACCGCGGCCCTGCCCGGGCAATCCCAACGCGCTCGGGATCGCGCGCACCGTCGAGGTCGACACCACCGGCGGACCCGGTTTCGGCTTCGAGCAGTACAAGGCTTATGATTTCCTGGTGCAAAAGGAGGTGGTGCTGACCTTCGATGACGGTCCGTGGCCGGAAAACACCCGCGCCGTGCTCGAGGCCCTGGCACACCACTGCGTCAAGGCAACCTTCTTTCCGATCGGCAAGCACGCGCTCTGGCATCCGGAAATCCTCAAGGAGGTGGCGGCGGCAGGGCACACGATTGGCGGCCATACTTGGTCGCACGCCAATCTCGCTCGCCTCAAGGGTGACAAGGCGATCGAGGAGATTGAGAGAGGCTTCAGCGCCGTGCGGCTCGCGCTCGGGGCGCCCCCGGCTCCCTTTTTCCGCTTTCCCTTCCTGAAGGACCCGCCGGAGCTGCTCACCTACCTGGCATCGCGCAACGTGGCGGTCTTCTCCCATGACCTCGACAGCTTCGATTTCAAGATGCACAAGCCCGAGGACGTCATCAAGTCGGTGATGACCAAGCTCGCCAGAAAGGGAAAGGGCATCATTCTGATGCACGACTTCCAGCAGGCGACGGCGAAAGCCGCACCGGCACTGCTCGACCAGCTAAAGGCCGAGGGCTACAGGGTCGTGCACATGCAGCCCAAGGCGCCGATCGCAACGCTCGACCAGTGGGATGAGGCGGTGAAGGGCGAGATCAAGGGAGCCGGGGCGGATCGGCCGACCTCCAGTGTGGTGCGGACCATCGACAGCTTGCCGCCGGCGACCGCCGCGGTGAAGACAACCCCGACCAAGTAGGCCAAGCAACTCGCCCAAGGCCACTGTGTCGTCAGGCTGTGCCGGGTGCGACGACGACCGGTGGAGGGGAACGCAGCGTCTGGTACACGACGCAGTAGCGCTCGGTGAGCCGCAGCAGATTGGCGCGTTCTTGCGGTGTGAGGTCGGCATCAATATCGAAGGTGAGGCGGATCTCGCGGAAGCCGACGGGGGCCTCCTTGGCGACGCCCAACGTGCCGCGAAAGTCGAGATCGCCCTCGGCGCTGATGCGGGCATCGCGCACGGCGAGGCCAAGCGCGGTGGCGACCGCATTGAGGGTAACCCCGGCACAGGCAACCAATGCCTGCAGCAGCATGTCGCCCGAGCAGGCACTCTCGCCCGTGCCTCCCGTCGCCGGGTGCAGTCCCGCGGCGATCAGCGCGTTGGCCGTTGCGACGGCGCAGGTCAGACCCTCGCCGAGACGCCCCTCGGCCTTGAGGGTGATATGCGCGGCTTCGGGGTGCGCCCGATATTTTTCCTTGAGCGGGGCCTGCAAAGCCTTCAGCGTGCCGGCATCCATCTGCTTTCCTTCCCCCTTTGCATGATCCACGGCGCGCGCCGTCACGCAGGATGCAACCACACCGCACGCAGCGCGCACCGACCCCTGCCGCCCTAGAGGGACTTGTTGCTGGCCTTCACCTGCGCGGCGTCGACGTAGACGTTGCCGCCCAGTTCCCGGAACTTCGCGCTCATCGCCGCCATGCCGGCCTCCGCGTCGAGCGCAGGTGCCTCTGCGGCCGGCGCGGCGCTCGCGTTGCTCTTTGCTGCGTATTCGCGCACATCCTGGGTGATCTTCATCGAGCAGAACTTCGGGCCACACATTGAGCAGAAATGCGCCACCTTGTGCGCGTCCTTCGGCAGCGTCTCGTCATGGTAGGCGCGCGCCGTATCCGGGTCGAGCGAGAGATTGAACTGGTCCTCCCAACGGAACTCGAAGCGGGCCCGACTGAGCGCGTCGTCACGTAGCTGCGCTGCCGGATGACCCTTGGCCAGGTCCGCCGCATGTGCCGCGATGCGGTAGGCGACGACGCCGGCCTTGACGTCATTGCGATCGGGCAGCCCTAGGTGCTCCTTGGGCGTCACGTAACAGAGCATGGCAGTGCCGAACCAGCCGATCATCGCCGCGCCGACGGCCGAGGTGATGTGGTCGTAGCCGGGCGCAATGTCGGTCGTCAGCGGCCCGAGGGTATAGAAGGGAGCCTCTCCGCACGCCTTCAATTGCTTGTCCATATTGACCTTGATCTTGTGCATCGGCACGTGGCCGGGGCCTTCGATCATCACCTGGCAGCCCTTATCCCAGGCGATCTTGGTCAGCTCGCCGAGCGTCTCAAGCTCGGCAAATTGCGCCTCGTCGTTGGCGTCGGCAATGCAGCCTGGCCGCAGCCCGTCGCCGAGCGAGAAGGAGACGTCATAGGCACGCATCAGATCGCAGATCTCCTCGAAGTGCTCATAGAGGAAGCTCTCGCGATGGTGCGCCAGGCACCACTTGGCCATGATCGAGCCGCCGCGCGAGACGATGCCGGTGACCCGTTTGGCGGTCAGCGGCACGTAGTGCAGGCGCACCCCGGCGTGGATCGTGAAATAGTCGACGCCCTGCTCGCATTGCTCGACGAGCGTGTCGCGGTAGATCTCCCAGGTGAGCTTGGTCGGGTCGCCGTCGCACTTCTCCAGCGCTTGGTAGATCGGCACGGTGCCTATCGGCACCGGCGCATTGCGCAGAATCCACTCGCGCGTGTTGTGAATATTGCGGCCCGTCGAAAGGTCCATGACGGTATCGCCGCCCCAGCGAATTGCCCACACCATCTTCTCGACCTCCTCCTCTACGGAGGAGGTGACGGCGGAGTTGCCGATATTGGCGTTGATCTTCACCAGGAAGTTGCGCCCGATAATCATCGGCTCGAGCTCGGGGTGATTGATGTTGGCCGGAATGATCGCGCGTCCGCGTGCGACCTCGGAACGCACGAACTCGGGCGTGATGTGCTGCGGGATGGCGGCGCCGAAGCTTTCGCCGTCGGCGAGCGCCGCCTCGGCGCGCGCCAGGGCGGTGCTGCGCCCCAAGTTCTCGCGGTGGGCGACGTACGCCATCTCGCGCGTGATGATACCGGCCCTTGCGAATTCCAGCTGCGTCACCGGCCTGCCGGGTATCCCGCACAGCGGCGCGCGCTTGTTGGGAAAATCCCGGGCCAGATGCGTGGCCGCGACGTTGCCGTTGTCTTCGGGCCTAATTTGCCGACCGGCATATGCGGTGACCCCACCGCGATCGTGCACCCAGGCCGCACGCAGCGGCGCCAGCCCCTTCTCGACGTCGATCATCGCATCGCCATCGGTGTATGGCCCCGAAGGATCGTAGACGCGCAGTGGCGCTTCACCGGATGCGGTGCTGAGGGCGATCTCGCGAAAGGGTACCTGTAGGTCGGGATACTCTTGCGGTGCTGCGTAGACCTTCCTGCTGCCGGCGATCGGCCCCGTCGTGACCTTGGGGATCATCAGGTCCTTGCTGCGGGTAATCCTGTTCATCGCATTCTCCCGAGGCTGATTCGCGCTTCTGGCGCGGCGCACTCAAGTACAGTTGCCGCAGGCGCTCGCGCTGCCTGCGCGGCCCGCAGCCGCAGGGGCTGAGGGCATCGAATCCGGAAACGCGGCTAGCGGAGTTGGGCGTCCTCCCTTCGCCGGCATGACCCGGAGCAGGTTCTAAGGGTGGCGGCGCGGGTTCAGCACCATCTCAGCCGGCTGCCGCCGGCCCCCCTGGAACTGCCCGGCACTGTGCGCTCTCCCGGGTCGCGTTGCAAGGCTTCGCTGTGCACCTGCAAAGCGCGCAGGCGGGTCTGCCGCGGACGACTTTCTCAGGCTACCGCCGAAATCGCCGTGACGCCCGCGTCTTCCTCGAAGTCCGCGCGCTCGAGAAAGGCGGCGACGGCGCCGATCGTGGCGGCATCTTTCAGCAGCGGAGCGTGGCCCTGACCGCGCACGGTGATCGCTTCGAGCCGGGGGTGCAACGCGTGCATGCGCGCGAGCGTCGCCTCGCTAAGGATATCCGAGTTGGCGCCGCGGATCACCAGCAGCGGTAACTGCCTGAGCGCCGCGAACTGCGGCCATAGCTCGGGCGCAGGCCCATCCATCATCGACACGGCCTTTGCCAGGCTCGGGTCATAGCCCGGTGCCGGGCGCCCGTTCTCGTCGTTGAACACCTGGCGTGCGAACTCGCCCCATTGCTCCGCGCTGATCGCCGGAAAGTTGCGCCGGTTCAATTCACCGACGAGTTCGATCGCCTCCGCCCAAGTTGCCGGCAAGGGTATCCGACCGACGTAGGCAACGATGCGCGCGAGGCCTTCACGCTCGATGACCGGACCGACGTCGTTCAGCACCACCGCACCCAGGGCATTGGGACGCAAGGCGCCCATCAGCATGGTAAGCAGCCCGCCGCGCGAGGTGCCGATAACCGCCGCGCGATTGAGCCCGGCGATGGTCATGAAATCGAGCACGTCGTTGAGCTCGACGAGAATTGAGTAGTTCTTCCAATTCGCATCGTGCTCAGAGCGCCCGCGACCGCGGCAATCGAGCGCGTAAACGTCCCGCCCGCCCTCCTCGGGCCGCGCCAGCGCGCTGGCGAGATCATGAAAATCGCGGCTGTTGCGCGTCAATCCGGCCAGGCACACGACCGGCCGTCGCATCGAATCGCGCACGCCGTAGTGGCGCGCATAGAGACGCAATCCGTCGCGGGCGGTGAAGTATATGTCGTTCCAGTTCTGCATGCCCTGTGTCTTGCTTGGTGCGGTGCCCGATGGCGTGCCCGAGGTCATCAACGCAGCTGACCCAACCCCGTTGTAGACACGTAAGAAGGACGCGCCCGCTGGCCCGTCACGGCCGTGATGCGCCCATCAGAT
>JBPYEF010000157.1:0-3984 GCA_051985875.1 Hyphomicrobiaceae bacterium | reverse complement strand
ATTTCTATCGGGCGGCGCTCGACGGCGTTCCCTATCCGGTGCGCGGCCTGATTGGATTTGGCGCCAACCTGCTGCTCGCACAGGCCGCTCCCATCCGCGGTCGCAACGCACTTACGGCATTGGACTTCTACGCACACGCCGATGTTTTCATGACACCAACCGCGGCGCTCGCGGATATTGTGCTGCCCATTGCGTCATGCTTCGAGCGCGAGGCGCTGAAGATCGGCTTCGAAATCGACGCGCAGGCGCAGTCGCTCGTTCAGCTCCGGCAGCCAGTTGTTGCCCCGCCTGGCGAGGCACGCCCAGACACGGATGTGATCTTTGGCCTCGCCGAACGTCTTGGTCTCAACGCGTATTTTTGGCACGGCGATATCGATGCGGCTTATCGCCACGAGCTCGGCCGCAGCGGCGTGACCTTGGAGCAGCTGCGCGCCGAGCCGGGGGGCGTGCGCGTCGCGTTGACCACGCGTCACGCCAAGCATGCCGCGCTCGATGCCCAAGGGAATGCACGCGGCTTTGCCACGCCGTCGCGGAAGGTCGAATTCTGGTCGGAGACGTTTGCCGAGCACGGCTATGCGGCGTTACCGGATTTCATCGAGCCTGAGCTGGGACCGGTGGCCCGGCCCGATCTGGCCGACCGGTTCCCGCTGGTGCTGACGTGCGCAAAGTCGACCCTGTTCTGCCAAACGCAACATCGCGCCTTGCCAAGCCTGCGCAAGCGCGCGCTCGATCCGGAGATCGACCTGCACCCGGACACAGCGGCGGCGCGCGGCATCACGGCCGGGAGCTGGGTGGCCGTGGAGACGCCAGCCGGGAGCATGCGGGCGCGCGCTCGTTTCAACGACAAGCTCGATCCTCGCGTTGTCGTCGGCGAGCATGGCTGGTGGCAGGGTTGCGCAGAATTGAACATCGACGGCTACGACGCCTTCAGCCCGGCAGGCGCAAATTTCAATCGCACGGTTGATGCGACGGTTCGCGATCCCATCGGCGGCACGCCGGCGCACCGGAGCAATTTGTGCGAGATCCGCCCTGCCTCCACGGCGCCCGTCGGTTGGCGAACGCGGTCATGAAGGCCGCCGAGGTGCGAGATGAACGCTGACGATATCATTCGCGCTCTTGGCCTGCAGCCGCACCCCGAAGGCGGAAACTACCGCGAGACGTTCCGCGATCCGCGCACAATTGCGGGACGCGCGGCGTCGACGGCCATCTATTTTCTTTTGCAAGCCGGCGAAGTCTCGCGCTGGCACGCCGCAGACGCCGTGGAGATCTGGCATTTCTACGCTGGCGATCCACTTGCGATCAGCATCAAGGCCGCCGGACAGGTGCGGCAGCGCGTTGTGCTCGGACCCAACATCGACAACGCGCAGCAGCCGCAAGTCATCGTCCCGGCGCATGCTTGGCAGATGGCCGAGCCGCTTGGCGGCTGGACACTTGCCGGCTGCACGGTTGCGCCCGGATTTGAGTTCAGCGGCTTCGTCTTGGCAGCACAGGGGCTTGATCCAGACGAGCACTGATGCGTGGAAGTGCAGTGGGTCACGCCGACCCAATGCCGTCGTGCACTGCTCAGCGGTCGGTACGGTGCCACGCCGCCGGCAATGGATAGCGGTCAAACCGGCGGCGGTGCTCAATCGGCCGCGGCCAATCGCTAGGCGGCGATCGCCGCTAAGCCTACGGGGCAAGGCGCGCCTTCCGCTTCCGCTTGGCAGCCTCGGCGCTATCCTTGCGGAAGGGGCGCGAACGCGGGCAGACCTCGGCCAGGAAGTGCACAAGGGTGCCCGTCAGGGTATCCTCCTTCAGCCCGTAATGCACGTTCATGCCGCGCTTCTCCCGCCAGACCAGACCGGCGTTCTCGAGCACGGAGAGATGTTTGGAAATGGCGGGTTGCGACATCATGCCGGCGAACCGCTCGGCGATCTCGCCCGCCGTCATCTCGGTCTTCGACAGGTAAGCGAGTATGCGCCGGCGCGGAGCCGACGATAGCGCATCGAATATCTTGTCGACCGTCATGGAGTTCGTCCGATCTTTGCCGCCCGCGCCGAGGTCTCTTGCCTTTATAACTAGTGAGTTATATAGTACCTAGGCCTTGGTGTCACACATACGGGAGGCATGCATGCTGCTGCAGAGGGAGGCCCAATCGTCGCTTGGCGACCCGATTGAGAACGCATTGCAACGGGCGGAGGGGACGTTCCGCTGCGTGCGCATTACCGATCGTAGCGCAACGGACGCCGTGCGGGGCAGCGTGCAATGGAAGCCGGTCAAGTCGCTGTACATTTCGGCGCTGACGCTTGTCGCCTTGCTCGGTACCCCGATGTTCTTCACCTGGGGCGCGCTGGCGCTGTTCCTCGTTACTACGGCCGTTACGGTTTGTCTTGGTCATTCGCTGGGCATGCACCGCCGCCTCATCCATCGCGCCTTTGAGTGTTCGGTCAACCTCGAGCGGCTGCTTGTGTATTTGGGCACTCTGGTAGGCATGGCCGGGCCGTACGGCATGATCTACCAGCACGACATGCGTGACTGGGCGCAACGCAAGTCCGACTGTCATCCCTATTTGGCACATCGCTCATCGATTCTGCGCGATTACTTTTGGCAGCTCCACTGCCAATTGCGGCTGCTGCATCCGCCCGAGCTGATCGTCGAGCGTCGCGTTGCCGAGGACCGTTTCTACCAGTTCCTCGAGCGTACCTGGATGTTGCAGCAGGTGCCGTGGGCGCTTCTGTTTCTGGCGCTCGGCGGGGTGCCCTGGGTGATCTGGGGCATTGCTGCGCGGGTCGCGGCGACGGTAACCGGACACTGGCTGGTCGGCTATTTCGCACACAATGCCGGCCTGCGCTCCTGGCATATCCAAGGAGCCGGCGTGCAGGGCTACAACGTGCCCTACTGCGGGCTGATCACCATGGGTGAAGCCTGGCACAACAACCACCACGCTTTTCCCGGCTCCGCCCAGCTCGGTGTCAGAGCCGGCGAGCTCGATCCTGGATGGTGGGTGCTGACGGTGCTCGCCCGGCTCGGTCTGGTGTGGGGCATGAGAACCCCCGGCGTGCTCCCGCACCGCCCCAACCTCGTTTCTCTCCGACCATGAGAAGCTTCGATGCCGTTGTTACTTTCCTTTTCGGGACGCATGCGCCCACTCTCCTACACCCTGTGGTCGTCGGGCGTATTCTTCAGCCAGCACCTTTTCGCGCTGTTCGTGCTCACCCAGCCGGGACGCCCCGTCGCGGCCGTCACCGGCCACTGGCTTTTCTATGTCATACCCCTGCAGACGCTCGTACGGTGGTACGGTGCGTCCGATGCCACATTGTACGCGACACTTGCCTGTGCGCTGCTTGTCGCCTGGACGCTAGCCGCATTGGCGTTCCGGCGGTCGGCAGATGCCGACGTCAGCGGCTGGATTGCCGCGTTCGCGGTGGCACCAGCCATCCAGATCCCGGCAATGCTTGTCCTGAGCCTCTTGCCGTCGCGAGCGGCCGATCATGACGTCGCGATACCGGGCGACGCCAGGGCGATGGATAAGGCGGCGGCCGCCCAGGGCCTTGTTGCTGGGCTAGCCTTGACGGTTGGTTCCGTCGCCGTGGGTGCTCTCGTCTTCGGTTCCTACGGTTATGCGATGTTTGTAGTGTCGCCATTCCTCATCGGGGCGACGACTGGGTACTTCGCGAATCGCGGGCAAGACATTGGCGGATCGCAGACGGTTGGCTTGGTCTGCGGCGCGCTCCTGTTGGGAGGAATCGCGCTGCTGGCATCCGCGCTTGAAGGGTTTGTCTGTCTCGTCGTTGCTGCGCCTCTCGTAATTGTCACGGCGATCGTCGGGGGGCGTCTCGGGCGCGCGATTGCCGTGCGCTCGCGGCGGCCGCCGCGCCAGGCTCTCATGGGTATTGCGTTGCTGCCGCTTGTCTTTGCTGCCGAGTGGGTCCTGCCGGCGGCTGTACAATTCAACGTGCAGGCCCGCATCCACATCCGCGCAACCCCCGAAACCGTGTGGAAGCT
>JBPYEF010000156.1:0-4159 GCA_051985875.1 Hyphomicrobiaceae bacterium | reverse complement strand
GGCGCGGTTGTTCTCCTTGAGCTGATCCAGCATGGCCTCCACATAACGCCAACCATCGCAGGGCCGCAATACGCGCGCCGGCCACGGCCAGGGGGCTTGCATTGCCGCCATGCGCGCTCGAAGCTGGCCGCGCCCGGTGAGCTGGCGCCGATAGTGCTGCTTCGGCGGGATTCGCCGAGGCTGAAGAGGACGAGACGTGGACGATCGTGCTGAGGAGGGCGAGAGCGGGCCGCCCAATGGGGAACTTCGGGACGATGCGTCAGCTCCCTCCAAGGTTGCGCGGGCGGTGTGGCCGCGCGCGGCCGGTGGAGGGGCGGGTGGGGTCGCCGCGCGCCGGGCGTGTGCGAGCGACTGGGCGCCAGGAGCACGAGACGCGGCACTACGCGCATTCCTGCCCTTGGACACACTGCCGCCGGCAGAGCGGAACAATGCCGTCCCGCCGCCGCTACCGCCAGCGTTGGCAGCTGGCGCCCTTGAGGAACCTGCGGCTGACCCGGGCGCCCTTGAGGAACCTGCGGCTGACCCGAGCGCCTTTGAGGAAGCCGCGGCTGACCCGAGCGCCTTTGAGGAAGTCGCGGCTGGCCCGAGCGCCTTCGAGGAACCTGTCGTAGCGGAGCGGTGCGCGCCGAGCACTGTTGCCGCCGATGCGAACGTCGTCGATCCTCTGTCGTCGGCTGTGGACACCATCGCCCTCCCGCCGAGCGCCCTCTGGCGCGCTGCGGCTGAAGAGAGGTCTGCCGATGCCCGGGCCCACAACACCGCGGGTGCGGCGGCGATTGCCGCCGGTGCCGGGCTCGGTGTTGCAGCGCCCGAGGCGGCTCACTGGACGGCAAGGTTTCCGGCAGAAGTTCCCACGCCCAGGGCAGCTCCCGCGGCTGCGGCTCCGCCTCGCCCCTACCTCGACTTTGAGGGGGATGAGCCCGTCCCCTCTTCCCGGTTGTTGCATGCGGTGCTGCGGATCGGCGGCGGGCTCGCCGCGTCAGCGGCTGTGCTGCTGCTGGGACTGATCTTGCTCTACCGCTTCGTCGACCCGCCGATCTCCATGCTGATGCTCATCCAGCGGCTCGGCGGAACGGCGATCCATCAGCGCTGGGTGCCACTCGCGCGAATCGCACCCGTTCTTCCCCAGGCGGTGATCGCGTCCGAAGACGCGCGCTTTTGCTATCACCGCGGCGTCGATTGGGGCGAGCTTGCCGAGGCGATCGAGAGCTCACGGGAGGGCATGGCCCGCGGGGGCAGCACGATCACCATGCAAGTCGTCAAGAACCTGTTTCTCTGGCCATCGCGCAGTTATGTGCGCAAGGCGCTGGAGATCCCGCTTGCTTACGCAGTCGAACTCCTCTGGCCGAAACGGCGCATTCTCGAGGTCTACCTCAACGTTGCCGAATGGGGCCCGGGGATCTTCGGCGCCGAGACCGCCGCCCTCTACCACTTTCGCAAGCCGGCGGCGCTGCTGACCCTGCGCGAGGCGGCCTTGCTCGCAGTCTCGCTGCCAAACCCCGTCGAGCGGCAGGCGGGCCGGCCGGGCCCCGGCCTGCTGCGCCTTGCCAACCGTCTGGCGGCGCGCATGCGCGTCGAGGCGGGCAGCGCTTGCCTGCATGCGCCCAGATGATGGCGGGGGAGGCCGTTGGATCGATTTCACGATCCGCTCTGGCTTTGGCACACGGATGCCGCTATAAGCGCGCGCAAACAGGCCCCGGAGCGCGCGCGGCGCGCCAGGAGGGCAAGCTTGGAGAAGCCCGATGGCCGTGCCGCGAAAGAAAGTATCGCGCATGAAGCGTGGAACGCGCCGCTCTGCCGACGCACTCACCGCCCCCGCTTACGTGGAGGACAAGGACTCGGGCGAGCTGCGCCGGCCGCACCACATCGACCTCAAGTCCGGCAAGTACCGCGGCAGGCAAATCCTCGAGCGCGACGCCGACGCCTAGTAAGCCAGCCTTCTGACGCTACCCGCCGCTTCCAGAGAGCTTGTCGAGCTTTCTTTGCATGTTGGCAAGCTCGGCCTTGAGCTCGGCGATCTCGCTCGCCTGGGCGCGCGGGCCCTGATGGGGGTGGCCGCCCTGATGGCCGCTCCCGTGCCCACTTCCCGCACTCCCTGCCTGGCCGCCACCGGCCTGTTGCCCACCCGACGACCCGCTCGCCTGGCCGCCGCCGGCCGGACTCTCGGGCCGCTTCGCCTCGTCCTCGGGCTTGCCCGGTACCTTGGGCTGGGTGAACGGCGAAAACATCTTCATCGCCTGCTCGAACATGGCGAGGTTCTTGCGGGCCTGCTCCTGGTAGGCCTCGAAAGCGCCGGCGGGTGTGAACGCTCCGGCAAAGCTCTTGCGAAAGCGCTCCTGCTCCTTGGTCAGGGTGTCGAGACTGACCTGGAGGTAGCTCGGCACCAGGCGCTCGATGCTGTCGCCGTAAAAGCGGATCAGCTGGCGCAGGAAGGGAATCGGCAGCAGCGTCTGGCTGCCCATCCGACTCTCTTGATCGACGATGATCTGGGTCAGGACCGAGTGGGTGAGGTCATCGCCGCTCTTGGCGTCGAACACGACGAAGTCGCGCTCTCCCTTCACCATGACCGCGAGGTCGTCGAGCGTGACGTAGGTGCTGGTTTCGGTGTTGTATAACCTGCGGTTGGCGTACTTCTTGATGACAACCGGTTCTTTCCGGTCCGCCGGCGGATCCGATTTATTGAGCATGTGCGTCGCTCGATCGCTGCAGCTGCCTGGCGATTGTGCAATGCGTAAGTTAGCATGGCAGCGCGGCGCAAGACCAGCCGTTTCTCGCTTGAAGCCGCCTTGGACCGGGCTGTGCTCGCGTCGGCGGCGGCCGGGTTGGGTCGCTTCCGCGAGGACTTTTTCGGGCCCAAAGCGGGGAAGGGGTGGTGTTGCGAGAGCCACCGGCAGGGACTATCGTGGCCGGGAGCACCTCCCTGAGTCTCGCTCGTCACACCCCTGCTGCGCTGCAAGGGAAAGGGCCATCCCGCGAGCGGCCGACAGCGTGATAGGGGGTAGGATGTCGCGCTAGCGCATCGCTACCGCGACACGTCACAAGGACAGCCTCACAAGGACAGCCTCACAAGGACAGCGTCACAAGGACAGCGTCACAAGGACAGCGCTATCACATACCGCTATCGTCATGGAGCAGAGCATGAGCACGGAGCAGCCGACCATCGTCATTGCCAGCGCCGCACGCACGCCGGTCGGTGCCTTCAACGGCGCGCTTGCGAGCTTGCCGGCGCACGACCTCGGCAAGGTCGCCATCATGGCCGCTTTAGAGCGCGCACGCGTCGAAACTGGCGACGTCTCGGAGGTGATTCTCGGTCAGATTCTGGCCGCTGGCGAGGGTCAGAACCCGGCGCGCCAGGCTTCGATCGGCGCGGGCATTCCCGTTGACGCACCGGCGTGGGGCATGAACCAGCTGTGCGGCTCGGGGCTGCGCGCGGTCGCGCTCGGTGCGCAGCAAATTGCGCTTGGTTCTGCGCACATCGTCGTCGCCGGCGGGCAAGAGAGCATGAGTCAGGCGCCGCACGTTGCGCACCTGCGCGATGGGACGAAGATGGGCGATATCAAGTTCGTCGACAGCATGATCAAGGACGGCCTATGGGACGCGTTCAACGGCTACCACATGGGCAATACCGCCGAGAACGTGGCGCGCCAGTGGCAGATCACGCGCGAGGAACAGGACCGCTTTGCCGTAGCCTCCCAAAACAAGGCGGAGGCGGCCAAGAAGGCCGGCAGGTTCAAGGCCGAGATCGCGCCCGTCACCATCAAGACCCGCAAGGGCGAGACGGTGGTCGCGGAGGACGAATACATCAAGGACGGGGTGACCTACGAGTCGGTCGCCAAGCTGCGGCCGGCCTTCGAGAAGGACGGTACCGTCACCGCTGCTTCGGCGAGCGGCATCAATGACGGAGCAGCCGCGGTGGTGCTCATGACGCTGGCGGAAGCGCAGCGGCGTGGTATTGCGCCGATGGCGCGCATCGTGGCCTTTGCGCACGCCGGCGTCGACCCATCGATCATGGGAACGGGACCGATCCCCGCCTCGAAGAAGGCGCTAGAAAGGGCGGGCTGGAACGTCAAGGACCTCGATCTGATCGAGGCCAACGAGGCGTTTGCCGCACAGGCTTGCGCGGTGAACAAGGGTCTCGGCTGGGATACCGAGAAGGTCA
>JBPYEF010000155.1:0-8718 GCA_051985875.1 Hyphomicrobiaceae bacterium | reverse complement strand
CGCACGTGGGCTGCGGCCTATCCGGTGCTCAGTGCAGCGAGAACTCCGAGCGCACGGACCGCCATACCGCCGGGGCGATCAGGTGCGTGTGCGCGACGGTGACGCGAAAGAGCTTGCCCTCGATGTTGCGCGACCAGAAGTTAAGGAACGCCTGCAAGCGCGGAAAGCAGGGGTGTACGTCGTACTCCTGCCACACATAGGTCTGCAGCAGCGAGGGGTAGTCGGGGAGACGGTAGAGTATCTCGGCGGTCGTCAAGCTGTAGCCGGGGAGCGGGCGAGGGCTGCGCATGCGCAGCGGCGGGCGCCGCGCGCGCCCCACGGCAACGGCTCTATTGGGCTGTCTCGGCATGGAATTTCTGCCTTCCTTTGCTGATCGCACAGTTTCCGCGCGCCCAATGAAACTCGAGCCTCCGCGCTCCCGTTCCCTTCGCCGCTGCGCCAGGGCGGGCGCTTGGCACTCGCGCCTTGACACTGCTAACAGCCTTCCGTAAGACAAGCGCGCCGCCGGCCCGCGGGCACGGGCCATCCGCCCCCCCTACGGATCTGTCCCCGCCGGCAGCAGAGACATCACCCTGAGATGAGCGAGGTGGAGGCTATGAAATTTCGCCCTCTGCACGACCGCGTGGTCGTGCGCCGCATCGATGAGGACATGAAGACCGCTGGCGGCATCATCATTCCCGACACGGCGAAGGAGAAGCCCATGCAGGGCGAGGTCGTGGCGGTCGGACCCGGTGCCCGGGACGACGCCGGCAAGCTGATCCCGCTCGAGGTCAAAAAGGGTGACCGCGTGCTGTTTGCCAAGTGGTCCGGCACGGAAGTCAAGATCGACGGCGAAGAGCTCGCGATCATGAAGGAGAGCGACATCCTCGCCGTGATCGAGGGGAAGGCCTCGGTCCGCGCCGCCGCGTGACCGCGGCGCTCCACACGCCAACGCTCACTCGCAATTTCGCATCAACCCGGAGCACCTACCTATGTCAGCCAAAGAAGTTCAGTTCTCACAAGAGGCCCGTGATCGCATGCTGCGCGGGGTCGACATCCTCGCCGAGGCGGTGAAAGTGACGCTCGGCCCCAAGGGCCGCAATGTCGTGCTCGACAAGTCGTTCGGCGCCCCCCGCGTCACCAAGGATGGCGTCACCGTCGCCAAAGAGATCGAGCTTGAGGACAAGTTCGAGAACATGGGCGCACAGATGGTCAAGGAGGTAGCGAGCAAGACCTCCGACATCGCCGGCGACGGCACCACGACGGCGACGGTGCTCGCCCAAGCGATCGTCAAGGAGGGAGCAAAGGCGGTCGCGGCCGGCGCCAACCCCATGGATCTGAAGCGCGGGATTGACCTTGCCGTTCAGGCGGTCATCGAGCAGTTGAAGCAGAAGTCCAAGAAGGTAACCAACAGCGAGGAGATCGCCCAGGTCGGCACCGTATCGGCGAATGGCGACACCGAGGTCGGCAAGATGATCGCCGAGGCCATGGACAAGGTCGGCAAGGAGGGGGTGATTACCGTCGAGGAGGCCAAGTCGCTGGAAACCGAGCTCAGCGTCGTCGAAGGCATGCAGTTCGACCGCGGCTACATCTCGCCGTACTTCATCACCGATGCCAACAAGATGGTCGCCGAGCTCGAGGATCCCTACATTCTGATCCACGAGAAGAAGCTGGCGAGCCTGCAGCCGCTGCTGCCGCTGCTCGAGGCCGTGGTGCAGTCGACCAAGCCGCTGCTGATCATCGCCGAAGAGGTCGAAGGCGAGGCGCTGGCCACCCTCGTCGTCAACAAGCTGCGCGGTGGCCTGAAGGTCGGAGCCGTCAAGGCGCCGGGCTTCGGCGATCGCCGCAAGGCCATGCTCGAGGACATCGCCGTGCTCACCGGCGGCCAGATGATCAGCGAGGACCTCGGCATCAAGCTCGAGAACGTGACGCTGAACATGCTCGGGCGCGCCAAGCGCGTGCGCATCGAGAAGGAGAACACGACGATCATCGACGGCGCCGGCAAGAAGAAGGACATCGAGGGCCGCATCAGCCAGATCAAGGTGCAGATCGAGGAGACGACCTCCGATTACGACCGCGAGAAGCTGCAGGAGCGCCTGGCCAAGCTGTCGGGTGGCGTGGCGATCATCAAGGTCGGCGGTTCGACCGAGGTCGAGGTCAAGGAGCGCAAGGACCGCGTCGATGACGCCCTGCACGCGACGCGTGCCGCGGTGGAAGAGGGCATCGTTCCGGGCGGCGGCGTTGCTCTGCTGCGCACGGCCAAGACGCTCGAAGAGCTGAAGACCGAAAACGAGGACCAGAAGATCGGCATCAATATCGTGCGCAAGGCCCTGTCGTGGCCGGCGCGCCTGATTGCCATCAATGCCGGGGAGGACGGGTCCGTCGTGGTCGGCAAGATCCTCGAGCGCGCGGCCTACTCCTATGGCTACAATGCGCAGAGCGGGGAGTACGGCGACCTGACGAGCCAGGGCGTGATCGATCCGACCAAGGTCGTACGCAACGCCTTGCAGGGCGCGGCCTCCATCGCCGGTCTGCTGGTGACGACCGAGGCGATGGTCGCCGAGCGGCCGAAGAAGGAGGCCGCCACGCCACCGATGCCGGGCGGCGGCATGGGCGGCATGGATTACTGAGAAGCTAGCGCCCCAGCCGGGGAAGACGAAAATGGGGCCGCCGCGAGCACGCGGCGGCCCCGTTCATTACGCGGTCCGCGCGGCCATTGCCGCGGTCGCCATGCTAATCCTTCTTCGGGGTTAATGCCGCATCTTCGGACTTCGCCTTGCTTCTGGCCGGCGGCTTGCCGGCGGGAGCGGCGACTTTGAACTTGAACGAATTGACAAAGCGGTCGACCGCGGCCTTGCGATCGTGCGGCTTGAGCCCGAACGCGGCGACCATGTAGGTGCGCCTGCCCGCGACGATGACAACACCCTTGCCGACCAGCTCATCGTTCTCAAAAGTGAATTCCTCGGCCGGCAGCTCCTCGCCCGCCGCGCGGACCACCTTCTTTTTCCGCCGCAGTTGCGTCGGCGCGTTGAACTGCTCGGTGCACTTGTTGATGTTTCCCTCGAGCTCGTCGTTGAGTTTGAGTTCAAGTTTGTTGTCGACGTGGACCACGGCATAGTAGCCGTTGTCGTAGTTGAGGGCGTTGAGGACGGTGCGAGCGTTGGCGTCCTCGTTGATCTGCTCCTGGGGGCCGGTGGGAAAGGTGATGGAATAGCCGCCGTCCACCGAGGTCAGCTGATAGGGGGTGGCGCGGGCGGCGCGGGCGCCGCGGACGGGCAGGACCAAGGCGACAATGAGCAAGGCGGCCGCCAGCAGCCGACACCCGAGCTGCGCCGCAGCGCGCCGACGGCGCGGCCGCGACGCACCGGGCGCAAGGCGGAGCAAATCCGCCGCGGGAACGCCTGCCGTCGGGCGCGCACGCGTCCGGGGGCGGCCGATGCGTTCGCCCTCGCACCGCGATTTCGGCTGTCGCCGCATGTGAAGAATCGGGCTCCCTCGTTCGCGCCGGGCGGGCACGACGCCCGCAGCCGGCGTTGGCCCGTTCATAGCACGCGCCGACGATCCTTTGAAACAGCTGATGAAACGACCCCCGACGACCCCCCGTGCACGCCGGTGGGGCGGCACGCCGCTCCCCTGGCTAGCCGCGTGCGGCCATGGGAATGGCGGGCAGCGCTCTCGCTCTGCTTTCCCGCGCCTACTCCCGCCGCCTTGCGCACCCGTGTCGCCCGAAACATTGCTTGGGCATTGGGCTGCTTGTGGAGCGGCGATGGCGCGCGTACCCTTGCCATATAGCGCGGTGAGTGCTGCGGTTTGCGGGAGGGGGGAGCGGCCCGCGCGAAATCTCTGCAGGCCGGGCCGCGGCGGTAAGAGGATGTGCGCGTTGCGTGCCCGGATTGGGGCGCTGGGCTCCGAGGCGACCCGGTGTTGAAGGTCGAGGGTATCACCTGCCGCTACGGGAAGGTTGCCGCCGTGCGCGGGCTGTCATTGACGGTTGCCGCGGGCGAGCTCGTCGCCCTAATCGGCGGCAACGGCGCGGGGAAGACCACGACGCTGAAGGCGATTTCCGGCCTGTTGCCGCCCGTCGAGGGACGCATCGCGTTTCTCGAGCAGGATATCACCCACGCCTCGCCGCGGCGCATCCTCGCGCTTGGCGTTGCCCATTGTCCCGAAGGCCGGCACGTGTTCCCGCAGATGTCGGTGGCGGAAAACTTGGCAATGGGCTGCTACCTGCGCCGCGACAGTCGGGTGATCGCGTCGGACATGGCCGAGCTATTCGAGCGCTTTCCGATCCTCGCCGAGCGCCGCCGCCAGCTCGCGGGCACGCTTTCGGGGGGCGAGCAGCAGATGCTGGCGATCGCGCGCGCGTTGATGTCGCGCCCCAAGCTCGTTCTGTTCGACGAGCCGTCGCTCGGCCTCGCCCCCAATCTCGTGGCGCGTACATTCGAGATCATCCGCAGCATCAATGCCCGCGGTGTGACCGTGGTGCTGGTTGAGCAGAATGCCTTTGCCGCACTAGAGCTTGCGGACCGATCGTATGTGCTCGAACAGGGCAGTGTCGTGCTTTCCGGCAGCGGTGCCGAGCTGCGCGATGACCCACACGTGCGCAGCGCTTATCTCGGTGCCTGACCCCGCGCCGCGGCAAGCCGGCGGCAAGTCGCCGCCATCAGCGCCCGCTGTGCTGGCCGGCCGCCGTCGGCGCACGGCCCGAGCCATGCGCGAGCCTGCGGGCGAGGAACAGGACGCTGCGTCCGGTCCACACGGCGCGGCCGCACTCGGCAAACCCGCAGCGCCGGTAGAAGCCGACGTTACGCATGCCCTCCCCTGTAACCACGTGCATGCCGGTGGCACCGGCGGCGCTGGCTGCCGCGGCAAAGGCCTCGACCATCTTGCCGCCCAGGCCAAGGCAGCGGAACTCCTCGGCAAGGTTGATGTGCAGATGCGCGGGAAAGCATCGGCACAGCTCGGCGAAATCGCTCCGCAGGTAGCCGATATCGGCAAAGCGCGCCTGCTCGGCGGGGTTTTCCACGGCTCCGACCAGGTAGCCCGCCAGCCGTCCGCCCGCCTGCAGCGCGAGCAGGACGATGTCGGTACCGCTCGCAAGATAGCGGCCGAGCCAGCGTTCTCGGAAGGCGTCGCGCTCGGGTCCCGGGGCGTATACGCGCAGGCTGGTGGCGAAGAAAATCGCCTCGATCTGCGTGACGAGCGACGGGCACAGCCGATCGCCGCGCACGCGCAGGATCTGCAGCTCGCCCGACATTTTGCAACTGTAGCATCGGCAGCGAGCTGCCGCACCCCTGTCCTCCCCTGCGGCCGCCACCGCGCCGGCCGCAGGGCGTCCGACGCTTCACGCGCGCAGCAACGTCAGGGCGGCGGTCGCAACGATGTCGGCGACGCTGGCACCCCGGGACAGGTCGGCAATCGGCCGGGCGAAGCCCTGCAGCAACGGGCCCAACGCCTGGGCGCCGGCAAACTGCTGCACCAGCTTGTAGGCGATGTTGCCGGCGTCGAGGTCCGGGAACACCAGCACGTTGGCGCGCCCGGCTACGGCGCTCGGCGTCCGTACCTTGCGTGCGGCGATGGCCGGCGACAGCGCCGCATCGCCCTGCAGCTCGCCGTCGATGGCAAGCTCCGGCCGCACGCGGCGCACCCGCTGCAGCGCGGCGAGGATCTTGGCCACGCGGTCGTGGTGGGCGCTGCCGTGCGTCGAAAAGGACAGCAAGGCAACGCGCGGCTCCTCGCCGAGCAGCACCCGTGCGCTGTCGGCCGATGCGATGGCGATGTCCGCCAGCTGCTCTGCCGTGGGATCCGCGTTGACCGCGCAATCGGCGAAGATGAAGGCGCCGGGGCTCGGCGCTCCCGGCGGCACGAGCATCAGGAAACAGCTCGACGGCGTGGCGATCTGCGCCGCGGGGCCAATGGTCAGCAGCCCGGCTTCGATCACCCGCCTGGTCGGGTTGGTGGCGCCGGCGACCATGGCGGCCGCATCGCCGGCGGCGACCATCGCACCTGCGAAGAAGAGCGGCCTGCGCAGCATCCGCTCGGCGATGCCGACGCTCATGCGCGCGCGTCCGGCGGCCAGCCGCTGCGCGTAGCGGTCGAGCGCCGGATCGGCCTGGGGGTCGCGAATCTCGCAGCCGCCGATGCGCGCGCCTACCGCCGCCGCCCGGCTGGCGACCGCGCCGGGCGAACCGAGCAGCACGGGGTGCGCCATGCCCGCTTCACTGAGCAGTTGTGCGCTGGTGAGAATGCGCTCGTCCTCGGCTTCGGGTAATACCACCTTGAGGTTGCGCTGCGCGAGGATCGCTTTGGCCTTGGCCAGGATATCCAATGTGCGCCCCCCGGGGTTACGTGTTGGGATGCGCGGCAGCGTGGCTGCGCTTTGCCGCGGACAATAATGCAGGAGGTGCCATGCCCGAGTCCGACCCTTCTCCAAAAATCTACCGCGGCCTGAAGGACGTGTATTTCGAGCGTTCGGCCGCGACGTTTATCGATGGCAAGGCCGGCGAGCTCAGGTACCGAGGCTATTCCATCCACGATCTGGCGCAGAACTCAAGCTTCGAGGAGACCGCCTACCTGCTGCTCCACGGCGAGTTGCCGACGCGGGCGCAGCTGGCCGAATTCGATGCCGCGCTGAAAGCGGCGCGAACCATCCCGCCGCCGGTGTTTGACATCATCGTCGCGGTCAAGACCGCCCACCCGATGCAGGTGCTGCGCACCGCGGTTTCCGCGCTCGGTGCGTTCGATGCCGACACCGGTGACAACTCGCGCGCGGCGACGCTGCGCAAGGGCATCCGGCTCACCGCCCAGGTGCCCATCATCGTCGCCGCACATGACCGGATGCGTGCCGGCAAGGCGCCGGTGACGCCCGATGCCCGCCTCGGGCACGCCGCCAACTTCCTGTGGATGCTTCAGGGCGAAAAACCATCGCCTGCCGCGGCCAAGCTGATCGACACCGACTTCGTGCTGCACGCCGAACACGGCTCCAACGCCTCCTCGTTCGCCGCGCGCGTCGTCGTCGGTACACAGGCCAGCATCCATGCCGCGATCACCGCCGCCATTGCCGCTCTATCGGGACCGGCGCACGGGGGTGCGGCGGAGGACGTGCTGGGAATGGCAGAGGAGATCGGCGACCCATCGAAGGTTGCCGCCTACGTGCGCAGGAAGCGCGAGGCCAAGGAGCCGATCACCGGGTTCGGCCATCGCGTGTACCGCGCCGAGGACCCGCGCGCGCGCCACATGCGCGAAGGCGTCAAGCGGCTGTCGAAGGAGATGGGGCAGCCGAAATGGTATGCCATACTGCAGGCGCTGGTGAAGGAGATGGCGCCCTACGGTCGCCACGGGGTGAACGTTAACGTCGATTTCTATTCCGGCGTGATCTACCATTTGCACGGCATCCCAAAGGACCTGTTCGTGCCGATCTTTGCCGTGGGGCGCGTCCCCGGTTGGACGGTGCAGGTGCTCGAGCAGCTCGACAACAACATCCTGATCCGACCGCTCACGCTTTATTCGGGACCAGAACCCAGGTCGTACGTGCCGATCGCCGAGCGCGGTTGACCGCTGCCCCGGCGCCCGCGCAAGGTTCCGCGGTGCACGCTGGGGCCGCGTTTCCACGCCGTTGCTGCCCTCGCCGCGTGGAACGCGATAAGATGGCATCGCTTGGCACCTTGGCTTGTTTGGGAGCTGCCGCATGCGCGACACGAGAACTGGCGAGCGGCAGAGTGCCGCCTTCGACTGGCAAGATCCGTTCCTTCTCGAGCATCAGCTTAGCGAGGAAGAGCGCATGATCCGCGACTCGGCCCGCGCCTATGCCCAGGACAAGCTGATGCCGCGCGTGATAGCCGCCTTTCTCGAGGAGAAGACCGATCCGGCGATCTTTGCCGAGATGGGTGGGCTCGGGCTGCTCGGCGTGACCTTGCCCGAGACGTACGGCTGCGCCGGCGCCAACTACGTCGCGTATGGTCTCATCGCCCGGGAGATCGAGCGGGTCGACAGCGGCTACCGCTCGATGCACAGCGTGCAGTCTTCCCTGGTCATGTATCCGATTTACGCCTACGGATCGGAGGCGCAGCGCAACCGCTACCTGCCGAAGCTGGCAAGCGGCGAGTGGGTCGGCTGCTTCGGTCTGACCGAGCCCGAGGCCGGATCCGACCCCGGCGGCATGCAGACCCGGGCGGAGAAGGTCGCCGACGGCTACCGGTTGACCGGCAACAAAATGTGGATCTCCAACGCGCCGATCGCCGACGTGTTCGTGGTCTGGGCCAAGTCGGCCGCCCATGACAACACCATCCGCGGCTTCGTGCTGGAAAAGGGCATGAAGGGGCTGAGCGCACCCAAGATCGAAGGCAAGCTGTCGCTGCGCTGCTCCGTCACCGGCGGCATCGTCATGGATGGCGTCGTCGTCGGCGAGGCCCACCTGCTGCCCAACGTGTCCGGCCTGAAGGGCCCGTTCGGCTGTCTCAACCGTGCCCGCTACGGCATCACTTGGGGCGCCATGGGCGCGGCAGAGGATTGCTGGCACCGTGCCCGCAGCTACACCCTGGAACGCAAGCAGTTCGGGCGACCGCTCGCAGCCACGCAGCTGGTACAGCGGCGGCTTGCGGACATGCAAACCGAGATTGCCCTCGGCCTGCAGGGTGCGCTACGCGTCGGCCGGCTGTTTGACGAGGGCAAGATGGCGCCGGAGATGATCTCCATCGTCAAACGCAACAATTGCGGCAAGGCGCTGGACATCGCGCGGGC
>JBPYEF010000154.1:0-3533 GCA_051985875.1 Hyphomicrobiaceae bacterium | reverse complement strand
CAAGGCCGCGGTTACCAACACCACCCCGTACCCATCCACCGCGCCCCTACCATCGGCGGTCGGCGGAAACGCCTGGGTCAGGGATTTCTGGCAAGTCCGTGACCGGTCGGTGGGCGGCGGCGGCAGCGGCGACTAGCACCCACCGCCTCGGCTCGATCGCCGCGCGCCCCTGAAGCGTTGCCCGCGGCTCAGTACCGTTCGGGCAGGCTGCGTCCGCGCTGCACCGTCCAGGTGAGCCGGCTCGGTCCGACAAAGCCGACGACCGCGCGCCCACGCAGCGGCTCGAGCGCCGGCTTCCAAGGTGCCAAACAAAACGTATCCTCGCGGCGGATCACGGCCATCCGACCGGTCGGCGTATTGACGAAGCGCTCGTAGACGCCCTCGATGCGGCTGCCGTGCGCGGCGACATAGGTGGCGTTGAGGGCGCGCGCGAGGGTGCCGGCGATGCGCCCCGTCTCGCGCTGGCGCAGGATTGCGAGCATGTGCGGCTTGGGCTGCACCCCGCCGTCCGCTGTCGTCGCGGCGAGCGATCGCTCCGCGAGCCAGCGCCCGCGCGCGGCAAGCGCCCGATGGAGCTCCGCGGCAAACCCGGGGATCCCCGGCTCGATCGGCATGCCCTTGGCGATGGCTGCGTCGAGCCAGGTCGGGCCGTCATAGCCGGTGAGCCCCTCTAGGGCGACCGAGGAGAGCAGCTGGAACCTCGGGTAGGAGTCGGGCTTGTCCAGCAGTTGCTCCCCGCCGATGGCAACGAGCATGCCCCGCCCGGGCACGTCGCTTGCACCGAGGCGGCCGAGCTCGGCGTAGTGGGCGCGCCCGTCGACGGCGTCGATGACCACCCAGGTGCGGTCGGTGATCTCATCGACCATGCCGACGCCAACGATCTTGCCGATCAGCGGGGTGTGCCGCGGCCCGCCCGCGAACAGGGCAATGCTCGTCGCGGCCCGCTCTATTCCCGCCTCCTTGAGCGCGCGCTGCATGGTCTTGAACTTGTCGGCGCGTTCCCCCAGCCGGCGCAGCTTGCCTTCGATGCCGCGGTCGAGAGCCCACACCCCCGGCCTTCGCTCCACGGCCAGGCCGAGGCGTTCGAGCGAGCGCAGCCGCCCCATGCGCAGCGTTTGCTGCAGGGGATCGCGCTCTTTCGCGCTGTCGAGCGCGAGGATGCCATCCCTGGCGCGGGCTATCAGCGCGCGGTCGATGCGCGTGAAGCGTTCCTGGCCGACCTCGTTGCCGAGCTTGTGCAGCCGTTCGAGCACGGTCTCCGGCCCAAGCTCGAGCGTGATCAACCCTTGCGCGCGGGCGCGCACCCCGTGCGTGATGTAGCTGCGGGCCATGACGAGATCCCGGCCGGTCATGTCGCGGCCGCGGATCACGATGTGCGTGTGCGGATGGCCGGTATTGAAATGGTCGACCGCAACCCACTCGATCTTGGTGTCGAGGTCGTACTGCATCTGTCGGAGCAGATCGCGCACGAACGGCTTGAGGTCGCCAATGCGCGCGCTGTCCTCGACCGAGACGATGAAACGGAACTGGTAGGGGTCCTGCTGCGAGCGGCGCAGGAAGGCTGTAACATCGACCTCGTCGAAGGAGCCGTCGTAGACCCTGCCGCTGTCGCCCTCGCGCGTCACGCCGTCGCGCTGGATGTAGCGCAAATGCGCGCGCGCGGCGCCGAGATCGCCGGCGAAGATGCGCGTGTAGCGCGCCTTGACGACGACGCGCCGGCCACCGCGCGCAATCAGGCCGGCGGCGGCGCGCTGTCCCGGCGCCATGCCGCGGCGCGGTGCCGTCGGCGAAATCGTGCCGCGCTGCCGCGCGAAGGGAATGCGGGATTTTCTCGCCTGGCGGAAGACGTGCGTCGTGTAGCGCAGCTGGCGCGCGCGGCGCTCATCGCCGCTGCGTGGGGGTGTCGGATGAATATCGTCAGTGGACATGGCATTGACCTCGATAAGCCCTGGAGTATGCGCAGGAGATGCGCCCGCTCCGGTAATTTTCAAGGCGAGGAGGAACGGGCGACGGCAAGCGGGCGCGGTCATCCGCTAACGCCACCGCGCTTGGCCCCGGCGCCGCGTCGCGGCCTGCTGCGCCGGCCTTTGCAGTGCTCTCCCCGCGCGCGCTTTATCCCGCCCTCCCGCCTTGTTTCTCCATTCGCTGCGTTTTCCGCCGGCAAGAATTTTTTTTGGCGGTAATCGGGACTTCTCTCGTTGCAGCAAAAAGCGCCGCGGACGTCGCGCCGCGTCTAGTGCCGCCGCGCGCACTGCCACCGGTCGGGCAGGGCATGGCCTTGAACGGTCTGCCGCTGCTCGTCGACGCAACGCGAAGTGCCCCCGCGCCAGTGCGGCGCGAGGGCGGTTGCGCGAGCGCCTACTCCTGCGGATTCCAGATCAGCGCGTAGACGTCGGGGTCCGCCTGCCCCGCGGCACGTCCGAGGTTGGCGTAGAGCGCCTTGCCGCCGAGCTCAGGCAGAGAGATCGACAGCGACACGTACTCCTTGCCGGAGATCTGACCCGTGCGGATCCAGCCGGCTCCGATCTCGATGTCCTGCGACACGACCCGGAAGTCGGGCTGGTTCGGCGAGGTCTTCTCGCCAACCGGGAGTATGGCGATGTCCGCGCGCACGGAGAGCGTCTTGAGTTCGCCTTCGTAGCGGCCGTCTTCGCGCTTGGTCACGGATCCGATGGTAGCCATGTCTGCTTTCCTTCTTCGCAGCGGCGGGGGCCAATTCCCCCGCCGGCGTGCGCGGGATCGCGGCGGGCGGAGCCCGAGGCACCCGTCAGGGCCGCAACGCAGTGGAGGACCCGCGCTTGCGCGGGTTGCCGCAGGGGCGACGCCTGCCGCACCGTCGCAGGATCGTCGGCGGGATAGGCGCCCGCGACGAAGACGGTGAGCGGGGCACCTGAGGAGCCGGCCGCGCGGCCAAGCGGACGGCGGGCGAACTCCGCCTCCTCGGCGCAGGGGCGACGACGCGCGCCGGAGAGCTGCGAGAGAGGCGCGAGCGCGCATAACCCGGAGCGGGCGCCGCAGGAGCACGGAGAGGTCGCTCGGATGCGCACACCCGTCAGGGAGCCGGATACGCGGATCGCGGCGCAGCGCCTCAGCACAGAAGGCGGGGCACGGAAGGCAGGGCACGGAGGAGACGGAAGGAAGAGCGCGCAGCGAAGAGGGGCAAGGCGTTGCCCGGACCTGATCGTTCCCGGGGGGAAGAGCCGGTTGCGGGCGCGGGAGCGGGCGTCACCCCCTGGGCCGAGACGCCGGCGGCGGCTCGGTCGCGGCGGCGCTTGGCCGGCGCGATAGCACGCGACCCGACCGAGGGCGACAGCCCGACGGAGGGGCCCGCCCACAGGAAAGCGGCGCCAAGGACGCCGGCCGCGCGGTGCCAGGGCACCCGCGCTTTATCTTGCGACCGCCGAGCGGTCGCAAGCGGGGCGCCGGCGCGCGGCGGACGCAAGACCTGATCGCCTCCCTGGCCCGATCGGCGCGCGCTCTTCCTGCGAAGATCATCTGAGTACGGAAGACCTACGGTGCGGCGGCTTTTTTTT
>JBPYEF010000153.1:0-8086 GCA_051985875.1 Hyphomicrobiaceae bacterium | reverse complement strand
CCCTGACGCTTTTGGCGGGCGCAGCGTACGAGACACCAATTGGCGAAATATCCGGTTTGCGACGCTCCAGCCTTATGGCGCGACCTTGCGTCCATTCCCGTCGACGCCGTTGCCGAGCGTCGGTCTTGGCGCGGCGATCCGATTGAGTGGATATGTGTGTGTGTCGACTCCCAGTCGCGATTTCGATCAGGAATCATGGTCGAGATGCCCCACGGCCGAGGTCAAGCAAACCGCCGGCGCGGAGACCTTGTCGACAAATGGTCAAGATGACACCTTCGTGCCCTGCAGTTTAGACGTTGGCGTCCTCGACGTTGTCGCTGCACATCAGCTGGCGATTGGAACGCTTTCCGGGCTACGCGCTCTCCGGCGAGCGGCCCTCTACCGGTACGTTTGTTGCTAAACGCTTGGTGGCGGACGACGTTCCGCATACGGCGACCGGCGGTCACACCTGCGCACGTTTGCGGGAACCACGCAGCCGAAGCCGGCGTTCAGGTCGGGAGCTCCCGAGCCGGAACAGAGGACATCACAGGAGTGAACGCATGATTAGACTGGCTGCGGCGGCTTCCTTGGCCGCGCTTCTCGCGACGTCGGCTGTCGCACAACCGTCGCCGTCGAGCACGCAACCGATGAGCAACGTGCCGCGCCAAAGCGTCACGGTAACGGACTGGTACAAGCAGGGCGTCTATGACACCTCGAACAACAAGATCGGCGAGATAATGGACGTCCTCGTAACACCGGAAGGCAAGGTCAGCGCGCTGATCGTCGGCGTGGGCGGATTTCTCGGCATGGGTGAAAAAGACGTCGCCGTTCCGTTCGATGCGATCAAGCACACGGCGCGCGACAACAAGGTCTATTTGACCATGGACACAACGAAGGATGCGTTGAGGGCGGCACCGGGATTCAAGTACGACCGCAATACGACGGCCTGGGCGCCCGAAACGAGTAACAGCAATTCCGGTGCAACAAAAAGCAATTCGGGTGCAACGAAAAAGTAGCTGCCCGGTAGCGCTGCTGCGAGCTGCCCGCGCGCGGCTCGCAGCGTGCACCGCCACTTTACGCGAGGCATTGCATGGTAAAAACCGTCGCTTACCTGCAGATGTGCGAGGCAATCGAGACCTTGCGCGCTTCCCTGGCAACGCTGGAGGAGCACTTCGCCCACTATCATGCCAACGCCCTACCGCAGGATCTCGAGCAGGCGAAGGTGAAGGTGCAGGACCTCTACGCTCAGGTCGAGATGTTGCAGCAGCGGCTGAACCGCTGCGGGGAGGATGCCACGGCGCAGGAAGCTTTGGCCGAGTAAATCGCCGTGGCTCGCGTCCGGGCGCGCCGACCCCGGTGGATTGGGCGCTCGGGTTTTGCGTGGCTGGGGCTAGGGCGTTCGCGCTAGCAAGGGGAGGAAATGCGTTCCACGCCCGCGTCGGCCATGTCCTCCCAGGCCTGCGCGAGCGAACCGCCGACGTCGATTGCGCGGCAAGCATCCGCGAACACGTGTGCCGCAAAACCGAGCTTGCGTGCATCCAGAGCCGTCCAGGCAACGCAGAAGTCCGTGGCCAGCCCGGCGAGATACACCGTGTCTATGCCGCGCGCGCGCAAATAGCCGTCGAGGCCGGTCTTGGTTACGCCGTCCGCCTCGATGAAGGCCGAGTAACTGTCGATGTGCGGGTTGAAGCCCTTGCGAATGATCAACTGGGCGTGGGGAATTTCGAGGTCGGCGTGAATCGCTGCCCCCGGCGTACCCTGCACGCAATGGTCCGGCCACAGCGTCTGTCGGCCATAATCGAGCGTGATCGTGTCGAGCGGCTGCTTGTGCGGATGCGAGGACGCGAACGACACGTGCCCCGGAGGATGCCAGTCCTGCGTCAAGACGACGTTGGCAAATATCCTGCCGAGCCTGTTGATAGGGGTGATGACCTGCTCGCCGTTGGGCACGGCCAGGCTGCCCCCCGGGAGAAACGAATACTGCACGTCGACGACGACGAGTGTCGCGCGGCTGTCGGGCTTGATCGGCATGACGGAGTGCGCGTCCTAATTAGCGCAGACTCGCACACCGTGTGGCCATCCGCAACCGGGCGGTCCTGCGGCCAGGGCTCGGCTTGCGTGCGGCTACGGTTGCGCGCCTCAGGCGTCGGCATCGCCGTTCGCCTGCTCGGCCGCCGCCGCAACCCGCTCAAATTGCTGCTCCAGCGTGGGCGAGACGCCGGCAAGGCCGGCCACCACGTCGCGCGCCCAGCGAACATAGTCGCGGCGGCGCGCGCGCGACCAGTCGGCGGGCGGACTGACGGCGATCGCCTGCACGTTGCTGATTTTGTCGGCGAGCTTGATGATCTTGGCGCGCTTCGATTTGCGCGGCGCCTGCTCGACCTGCAGCCGCTTGCGCGTGGCCTGCGGGAGTGCCTTGTCGTCCGAAACCTCCGCGACCAGCGCGGCAACATCCTCTCCAAACATCGCCGCGATCGTCGCCCGCGCCACGCCTTGATCTTCGATGGCATCGTGCAACAGCGCGGCGATGATCAGGTCGGCGTCATTGCCCTGCGTCGCCTCGGCCACGAGGCTCGCAACCTCGAGCAAATGATTGATATACGGCTCCTCGGCCGCGCCCTTGCGCCGCTGCTGCGCGTGCCACCTGGCGGCCGTAAGTGCAGCGTTGAGAGTTCTTGTCAGATCGTGCGACATTGGCGTGCTCGTGACATCGGCAATGGGTGAGCAATCTAGCAGACAAGGCAGCCATGGACACGCTGGCCGATTTCACGACCCTTGCTTTTGCGCACCAGGGCAAGGAGCGCATCGTCTACCGCCGCGGTACGGGTCCGGCGGTCATCGTCATGCACGAAATCCCCGGAATAACGCCCGAGGTTGCGCGCTTCTCCCGCTATGTTGCGGATGCCGGCATGACCGTGTTCATGCCGAACCTGTTCGGCGTCCCCGGCAAGCCGGCAACGACGCTCTACGCCGCACGGCAGCTGGCACGCGCGCATCAGCCGCGAGTTTCGCGTACTGGCAGCGAACCGCTCAAGTCCGATCGTCGACTGGCTGCGGGGGCTGGCACGGCGCGCCTTTGCGGAGCTTGGTAGCAGAGGTGTCGGCGCAGTCGGCATGTGCCTGACCGGCAATTTCGCGTTGACCATGCTGCTCGAGCCCTGCGTCGTCGCTCCGGTGTTGTCGCAACCATCGCTGCCCTTGCCGATCACCAGAGGCAAAGCCGCCGCCGTGCACGCCACGCCCGAGGTGATGGCGAATGCGCGCACGCGCTGTGCCGTGGAGCGGCTTAAAGTCATCGGTTTACGCTTTGCCGGCGACCCGATCTGTCCGTCGGCGCGCTTCCAGACGCTGCAGCGGGAGCTCGGGGACGGATTTGCGGCGATCGAGCTTGCCGACGCCGCGGCGAACAGCCGAGCGAGCAAGCCCGCGCACTGTGTCCTCACGCTGCACCTGATCGATGCCGACGGCGAACCAACGAAGGTGGCGCTGGAGACGGTGCTGCGCTTTCTGCGTGAACGCCTGCTGTGAGCCGACGTCGCGAGCGCGTTGCCTGCGCGAGCGCTCGCGACAAGCGCGTCATGCTCGCGGCGTGGCGTCTTCGTTCACGGCCACAGCAGGAGGTTCGAGGCGGTAGAAACGCGTCGCCGTTGCAGCGAACAGGTCGGCTTTTTCGGTTGCACTCGCGTCCCGTGCCAGAAGCTTGCAGGCGTTCCAGAACACGGGGTAGCTGTAGGAGCCCTTGTCGACGGGGAAATTGCTTTCGAACATGCAGCGCGCCGCTCCGAAGGCCTCAATACAGGTGGCGATATAGGGTCGCCAGGTCGTGGCCAGAAGTTCCGAGGAGGGTGGCTCCGCCCGCTCGTGGAAGCCAAAGCCCCCCATGCGCATGCCGAGGCCGCCGAGCTTGACGCAGACGTTGGCGCAGCCTGCAAGCTTCCTGATCGATGCCGCCCAGCGCCCGAACTCCTCCTGCCTACCCGCATAGGCACCGATCCGGATCGGACCTCCGACGTGATCGAGCACAATGCGGCTGTCGGGAAACGCGCGCGCAAGATCGGTGAGCTCATCGATCTGCGGATGGTAGAGCCAGGCGTCGAAGGAGAGACCGAGGCGCTGCAGCACGGCAAAGCCCCTCCTGAACGCAGCGTCCCCGAGCATTCCCGGAGGCGGGCTGTAGGCGGGATTGCTGACCGCCCCGTCCGCGTCCCATGCGCTGATGTGGCGGATGCCGCGAAAGCGATCGCCTCCGGCACGCAGATGCGCCTCGAGCACCGGCGCCACCGCGTCCCCTAAGGTCAGGTCGGCGTGCCCCACAATTCCCGCGCAATGGCGCGTCGTGCCGTAGATGCCGCTGGCGCTCATAGCCGCCACGCCGTTGACAAACTCGGTTTCGCCGACGGGGCGCATGGCGACAGGACCGGTCGCCCGCATCATGGCGCGCGCCTGCACGAACACCGTCGCGGCGATGTTGTGGCCGCTGCTCGTGTCGGCGAGCAGTTCATCGAGCAAGTAGCGGTTGCCCGGGCGGTCCCAAAGGTGGTGGTGCGGATCGACAATCGGCAAACCAGGCTCGAGGATCGCCTCCTTGCGGCGATCGAGCCAGTCCTGGCGAATGGGAAGAAAGTAGGGGGAGGCAGGCGCGGGCGCGGTGGGCATCGGCAGGTCCTCTTGCTCTAGCCGGCGAAACGTGATCGGCACCGCGCTCCGACGAAGCGCGCGACGCGCGCCAGGGACAGCGCGATGCTGCAGCGGGGAGGGTGCGGAAGCATGCGCGGCTCGCCCGCCGGTGCGGCAGCGGTCGACGTGTGGTCAAGGCTGCGCACGGCGCCGCTCACGAGGTTGTCGTCTGCGTCCGTGGCCAACGGGCGGCTACGCGTGGCAGGACCTGCTCGATCAGTTGGCGCGTCTGCAGGAGGATCTGCGCATCATCGCTGCCGATCGGCCGCAGGATGAATTTGCACACCCCGGCTGCCACGTACTCGGCGATGCGCGCCAGGATGCTGTCGGCATCGCCGATGGCGAAATAGCCTTCGGCGGGACGGCCGGTGCGCCGCGTATAGGCCAGCATCGCCCGCTGCGGGGTCGGATCCACCGCGCGTCCAAAGAAGAACGGGAAGCTTGCGCCATAGTGGTCGTCATCGATCGTGCGACCTTCTCGGGCGAGGGCCGCGCGGATCGCGGCGACGATGCGCTGGGCCTCCGACGGAGTCTCGGGCCCCCCCTGCCAGCCCGTGCCGAAACGCGCCGTGCGCCGGATCGCGGCCTCCGAGCCGCCGCCGATCCACATCGGCAGGTTCGCCTGCGCCGGTTTCGGCGCAATCGCAGCCTCGGTCAGGTGGTAGTGCTCGCCGTCGAAGGTGACGCGGTCTTCGCGCCACAACCTTCCCACGATGGTCAGCGCTTCGTCGGTGCGCCGACCGCGCGAGCGCGTATCGATATGCAGCGCCGCCCATTCGGGCGCTCTCGGGCTGCCGATGCCGAACGCCGGGAGCAGCCGGCCCTCCGAAAGCATGTCGATGGTGGCGCATTGCTTGGCCACCAGCACGGGATCGCGCAGCGCCAGCGACACAACATTGATCCCGAACTTCAGCCGGCGGGTACGGCCGGCCAGCGCCGCCATTGCCGTCATGCATTCGAGCAGCGGCTCGCGGCTGAGCAGGCGGTCGGTCTGCCAAAGGGAATCGACGCTGCTGGCCTCGCACTGGTCTACCCAGCGCCAGTAGCCCGGCGCGCCGGAGAAGGGAAACTCCATCAGACCGAGGCCGACGGCGATACTCATGATGGGCACCCCGAGCTGGTTTTCACGGCTTCGGCGCGGCGAATCCTGGGCCAGGCCGCACAGCGAACGCACGTAGCGACTAACTTGAGGTCGCCGGCGCGACGGATGTCAAGGGGCGGGGTCGTCGTCGTGTTGCCCGGTCAACCCCGCGGGTCAGCGCGGAGCCGTTAGGTGGCGGGGCGCGCATGCGATCGCCGCGCTGCGGCGCTCAGCACGCCTTAGCACGCTCCCGCAGCAGAAACTTCTGGATCTTGCCGGTGGAGGTTTTCGGCAGGTCGTCAAAGACGATCGCGCGCGGGACCTTGTAGCGCGCGAGGTGCTCGCGGCAGAAGGCGATCATGTCATCGGCGGTTGCGCGCGCGCCTGGCTTGAGCTCGATGAACGCGCAGGGCGTCTCGCCCCACGTCTCGTCGGCCTTGCCGACCACGGCACATAGCGCCACCGCCGGGTGCTTGTAGAGCACCTCCTCGATTTCGATCGAGGAGATGTTCTCACCGCCGGAAATGATGATGTCCTTGGAGCGGTCCTTGAGCTGCAGATAGCCGTCGGGGTGAAGCACGCCGAGATCGCCCGAGTGAAACCAGCCGCCCGCGAAGGCATCCTCCGTCGCCTGCGGGTTGCCCCGGTAGCCCTGCATGACGATGTTGCCGCGGAACATGACCTCGCCGAGGGTCTTACCGTCTGCGGGCACGCGCTGCATGGTCGCCGGGTCCATCACGCTCAGATCCTCGAGCGCCGGATAGCGCACGCCCTGACGCGCCTTGAGCGCTGCCTGCTGCGCGGCCGAGAGGTCGTTCCACGCCGTGTGCCACTCGTTGACGACGGCAGGACCGAAGACCTCGGTCAATCCGTAAACGTGCACCACGTCGAAGCCCGCATGCGCCATCCCTGCCAGCACCGTCTCCGGCGGCGGTGCCGCGGCGGTGACGAACACGACCTTGTGCGGCAGCGCACGCCGTTCCTGTTGCCCGGCATTGAGCAGCGTCGCCATGACGATCGGCGCCCCGCACATGTGTGTGACGCCGTGCTCGGCGATGGCCGCAAACATTGCGCCGGCGCGGACCCACCGCAGGCAGACGTGCGTCCCGCCCACCAACGCGAGAGACCAGGAGAAGCACCAGCCGTTGCAGTGGTACATCGGCAGCGACCACAGGTAGACGGGATGCCTGCCGAGGCCGGTGGTGACGGCGTTGGCGTAGCACATCAGCAGCGCCCCGCGATGGTGGTAGACCGCGCCCTTCGGGTTGCCCGTGGTTCCCGATGTATAGTTGAGCGCGATGGCTTCCCACTCGTCCTGCGGCATGCGCCAGCGCCAGAGCGGATCGCCGCTGGCGAGGAACGCCTCATAGTCGGTATCGGACAGGGGTGGCGCGGACTGGGGGAATTGCGCATCGTCGTAATCGACGACGCGCGGCGCGACCCTGGCGCGCGTCAGCGCCTGGCGCATGACGGGGGCAAACTCACGGTCGCAGATGACGATCTTGGTGCTGGCGTGATCGAGCTGGAAGGCGACCGTCGCCGCATCGAGCCGCGTGTTGATGGCGTGCAGCACGGCGCCGGCCATCGGCACGCCGTAGTGCGCTTCGAGCATGGGCGGCGTGTTCGCGAGCATGACCGAGACGGTGTCGCCGACGCCGACGCCGGCCTGGCTCAGCGCCGATGCGAGGCGCCGTGTGCGCGCATAGAACTCCGCGTAGGTGATGCGCAGTGCGCCGTGGATCACGGCGATGTGCTCGGGATGGACCAGCGCTGCGCGCTCGAGCAATGGCAGTGGCGTGAGCGGCTGGTAGTTCGCCGCGCACTTCTGGAGTGGTGCAGGGGTGTTGGTCGGCATGACGGCGCGCCTTGGCTGTGCGCAAGCTGGCCCGGTGGGCGAGCGCTCGGCAATGCTGCCCACACCCGCCTACCGCGGCAACCCTACCCAAATTGCGGCCAGTGCTCCAGCCTGAGCGCAAAGCGCTAGACCGTATGTTCCTTCCCAGGAAGAGGCGACTTACCCTCGATGTAGGGTCGAGGGTTGCCCGGATCGGCCGGTAGAGCCTCGTGCATGGAGGGCGAGTCGTGGGGCATCATCGTGGGGCATCATAACGAAGCTTTCATCGGGATCGATACGTCGAAATCGCGTAATGCGGTGGCAATCGCCGAGGGCGACCGTGGCGGGGAAGTGCGGTATCTGGGGGAGTGCCCCGCGACGGAAGGGGCAATACGCAAGCTCCTCGTCAAGCTTGCCGCAAAATACGAGAAGCTCCAGCCTATGTGGCCGATCATGCGATCGATGCCCGCAGCTAGACAGGGACAGCCCCAGACGAAACACGGACATGCGGTATC
>JBPYEF010000152.1:0-4265 GCA_051985875.1 Hyphomicrobiaceae bacterium | reverse complement strand
CTCGGCAATTAAGGACAACAACCTCAATTACTACGTCGATTTGACCAACCCCGATTTCTTCGATGATGGAGCGTTCAGCCTACCGAAGGACACGATCCATATCGCGCGCACCATGTATCTGCACGGCGGTTGTCTGCGCGAGCGGGTAGCGATCTCAAACCACGGCAACGCGGCCGTGCGCTTCACGCTGTCGTTCACCTTTGCCGCCGACTTCGCCGACATCTTCGAGGTGCGCGGTCTACGCCGGCGCAGCCGCGGCCGCTCCTGGAGTGAGGTGTCGGGCCCGGGCAACGCGGCACTCTCCTATCGCGGGCTCGATGGGGCGCTGCGCGAAACGGCGCTGAGTTTTGAGCCCGTGCCGACGCTCCTCAAGGACGGCTCTGCATCCTACACCCTCGAGCTCGCTCCGGGTGCCCGTCAGAGCATCTTCGTAACGGCCTCCTGCCACGGCCTGCCGGAACGGTCGACTGCCGCCTATTTCAAGGGGTTCGTCAGACTGAAGCGGGAGCTGCGGTCGGCCACCCGCGGCGCAGCGACCGTCGAGACCTCCAACAGCATTCTCAATGAGGTGCTGTGCAGGTCGATGGCCGACCTGTACATGCTGCTGACGGCCACCGGGGACGGCCTTTATCCCTACGCTGGCATTCCCTGGTATTCGACGACCTTCGGCCGCGACGGCCTGATCACAGCGCTGCAGATGCTGTGGGTCGATCCGGCGATCGCTGCCGGCGTGCTCAAACGTCTCGCGCGCCTGCAGGCCGCGGTGGAGGATCCACGCTCGGACGCCAGCCCGGGGCGAATCCTGCACGAAATGCGCGGTGGGGAGATGGCCGCGCTCGGTGAGACCCCCTTCGGCCTCTACTACGGCAGCATCGACGCGACGCCCCTGTTTGTCATGCTGGCGGGGCTCTATGCCCAGCGCACCGGAGACTATGCGCTGATTGGCGAGTTGTGGCCGGCGATCGAGCGGGCGATTGCCTGGATCGACGGGCCGGGAGATGCAGACCGAGACGGGTTCGTGGAATGGATGAGAGCCTCGGAGATGGGCCTCGCCAACCAGGGCTGGAAGGACTCCTTTGATGCGATCTTTCATGCCGACGGCCGCCTCGCCGAGGGCCCGATCGCATTGGTCGAGGTGCAGGGCTACGTGTTCGCAGCCAAGCGCCTGGCCGCGCAATGCGCAAAGGCGCTCGGCCACGCCCGGCGCGCCCGGCAGCTGGACGCCGCGGCGCAGGCGCTGCAGGAGCGCTTCGAGCGGGCGTTCTGGTGCGAGGAACTGGGCACCTACGCGCTGGCGCTCGACGGCGCGAAAAACCCGTGCAAGGTGTACACCAGCAATGCGGGGCACGCGCTTGCGACCGGCATCGCCAGGCGCGACCGCGCGCAGCGCGTGGCGCGTGGATTGCTCGGCGCCACCTTCAACTCCGGGTGGGGGATCCGCACCGTCGCCCAGAGCGAGGCGCGCTACAATCCGATGTCCTACCACAACGGCTCGATTTGGCCGCATGACAATGCCCTGATCGCCCAAGGCCTGGCACGCTACGCACTGAAGCCCGGCATCGCATTGATCTTCGAGGGCCTCATTCAGGCGGCCAGTTACATGGACCATCGCCGCATCCCCGAGCTGTACTGCGGCTTCCGCCGTCGTCGTGGGCGCGGGCCGACCTTGTACCCGGTGGCCTGCTCACCGCAGGCCTGGGCAGCGGCCGCACCCTTCTCGCTGCTGCAGTCGATGCTCGGCTTGGAATTCGACCATCCCGGACGGCAGATCCGGCTTGTCAATCCGACGGTGCCGGAGTTTGCAGGTGACATCATCATCCGCAATCTGTCGCTGGGGGGAGCAAGCGCCGACCTCGCCATCCGCCAGGACGGCCGGACGGTCTCCTTGCAGGTGATGCGCACGCGCGGGGATCTGCACGTATCCCTCGTCTTCGACCGCGATGCGGGTGTGGGCTGACACCCGCACACGCACCACGCACGGGAAATGCCAAGCCGACGGTCCGCGCGCGAGCGCGATGCGCGTGCTGCAGTGGGAGCAAGCTGTCGTGTGGGGGGGGCCGCAGGATTTCCGGCCGAACGCGCTGCAATGCGGGGTATGCTGAGCATGGCAATCCGATTGACCAATTCGATTGACCCATTCGAATTAACCCAAGGGCGGCGGTCGGGCGATGGCGACGAGCGCTAGGTCACGGCGGCGTTACCAACATTTCATGTGACCGCGCACTGGCGTGGGCGCGCCGCGCTGCCCATGTTCAAATTCTGGTCCTTCCCCCCGTAGGACCAGAGCCGGCCTTTTTCTCCCCATGGCTGGCCGGGCGAGAGCGGGAATGAGAGCCGCATAGCACCGCTCTCGCCTATTGCCCTTCCCGAGGATACGAGGCGTTCAGTTTTTTTCGCGTCGCTCCCCTTGGGCCGGCGGCAGTTCCACCACGGCGCGAATACGGTTGCATCGCCCACCGCACGGGTATATAGTGAACAAAAAGTGAACAACACCGGAACTTCGTTTCGGAGGCATCACCATGATGGCGCGACCGACCGGCTGCGACTCGATCGAGGAACTGCGCGCACTCGAGCGCGAGGTCGAGCGGCAGTGGTGGTGGCTCAACGGCGCCCTACACGCTGTCGCACAGGGACAGGCCGAGCGGCCGCATGTCGACCCGAAGGCCTTCCGGCAGATGCAGGCGCAGATGCGCGAGGTCGACCGGCAGCGCGTGCAGCTGGCGATGCGCATCGCCGAAATCGAGGCCCATACCCAATCGGATTGCAGCGGCGACCGCGCACGCTAAGCCCTCGCGCCTCGTCTGCGCTGACCGCGAGCCGCCGTCGTACGAGCCCGTCGTTGTCGCTCGGGCCTGTCGCTCGGGCCTGTCGTTAAGGGCTAGCGTCCCTTCCAGTTGGGCCGGCGCTTCTCGGCAAACGCCCTCGGACCCTCGATGGTGTCGTCGCTTTGCGTCATTGCGACGTAGGCAGGGTAGCGCGCATTGCGCATGGCGATCTCGAGTGACGGCACATCGATGGAGCGCATCACCGCCTGCTTGGTTGCACGGATGCTCATTGGCGAGCATTCCAAGATTTGCCCCGCCCAGCGGCGCGCTTCCGCCATCAGATTGGCGTGCGGCACAACGGCGGTGACGAAGCCGAGCCGATAGCCCTCTTCAGCCGTCACGTGGCGGCCTGTAAGCATCATGCCCATCGCCTGCTTGAGGGGTATCTGACGGGACAGGCGCTGCATGCCGCCGGCCCCTGCGGCAAGGCCGACGCGCGGCTCGGGCAACGCGAACCTTGCCTGCTCGGAGGCGATGATGATGTCGGCAGCAAGCGCAATCTCAAACCCGCCGCCCATCGCCACGCCGTTGACCGCGGCGATTACCGGCTTATCGAGGTCATGCCGGTTGGTCAGCCCGCCGAACCCCTGCGGCGGCGTTTGTGGGCGGCCGCCGGTCCTGGAGCGCAGCTCCGCATGGTACTTGAGATCGTTGCCGGCGCTGAACGCCTTGTCTCCGGCTCCGGTGATGATCGCAACCCACACCTCCGGGTCTGCCGCGAAGGTGTCGAAGGCATCCGCCAGCTCCTGGTTGGCCATGGGGTGCAGGGCGTTGTACACCTCGGGTCGGTTGATGGTGACGACCATCACGCGGCCCTCGACCTCGACCTTGCTGTATTCGCCCATCGCAGCGACTCCTTTTCCCCGATTGGTCGCACGGCGGCGCTCCGCGCTCGTGCCAACGCCGCGCCAAGCCCTAGCAGCATGCAACAGCTCGGCACGAGATGTGCAACAGCTGTACCCGCGGCAGGCCCCGATAGGATCTCAGCATGGACGGTGGTCAACAGCGCTTGCGCACCGGCTGAGCACGCCGCGCCGACGTCACGTACCCGTGGGCTCGGGCCCGAGGCGCACCTGCAGCTTGCCGAAGTTCTCACCGCGCAGCAGGCCAATGAAGGCGCGCGGCGCCGCGTCGATGCCCTCGACAATATCCTCCTTGTATTTGAGGGCGCCCGAGCGCACCCACTCGCCCATCTGACGCATGGCCGGGCCCCACCTTCCCGCAAAGTCCGAGACGATGAAGCCGCGCATGTTGACGCGGCGCCCGACGAACAGGCCGAGCAACCGCGGCCCGAGCTCCGGGGCGGCGGCGTTGTACTGGGAGATCGAGCCGCACAACGCTACACGGGAGAAAAAGTTGAGGTTCAGGAATACGGCGTCGCTGACCGCACCACCGACATTGTCGAAATACACATCGACGCCTTTAGGACACGCCGCCCGC
>JBPYEF010000151.1:0-4803 GCA_051985875.1 Hyphomicrobiaceae bacterium | reverse complement strand
GGCACGTTCAACGCGCACCCCTACGTCATGGGGGCAATGTGCGAGTTTCTCGAGCGCATGCAATCGCCGCAGATCGCCTCGCTGTACACCGACCTCGACGCAACCTGGAACGCGCGCGCACACACCCTCAACCAGCAGCTCGAGGCCCATGGCCTGCCGGTGCGCGTGGCCAACATGTCGACGATCTGGACCGTGCTCTACACGCGGTCGTCGCGTTACAACTGGATGTTCCAGTACTACCTGCGCCGCGAAGGCCTCGCACTCAGCTGGGTCGGAACCGGCCGCTTGATCTTCAGCTTGAACTACACCGCCGAAGAATTCGAGGAGGTTGCCCGCCGGTTCGTGGCGGCGGCGGCGGCCATGTCGGGGGACGGCTGGTGGTGGCAACTGGATGCCGCGCGCGGCACGCCGATCAGACGGCAGGTCGCGACCGAACTCCTGTACCATGGTCTGTCACAGCTCGCTGTCAGGCACGCTCCGGCCCGGGCTCCGGCCCGGGTTACGCGCAGCACGCATCCCGTGGCGCAGGAGTAAGGCCGGGCGGTGCGGCAACGCCTGCACCGCCCGTAACCGAACGGCCCCGGATCAGTGGGCGCGGTGTGCGACGATGGTCGGGTCGATGAGCTCCCCGCGCATGAGCCGAAACGGCGCCTTGTGGTACAGCTTGATGTCGTGCAACGGATCCGTGAGGATCTTGGTCACCCACACGAGGCCCGATTGCAAGTCCTTGATCAGGAACAGCTGCAGCATGCGGAAGATCACGCCAGCGACGCCGAGCCACAGCCAGATCATCCCGAGATTGTGCGCGTAGCCTCGCCACGTGCTATGGGGTGTCAATAGTCCAAACAGCGTCGGATCGAGGAGCAGCGCCGCCGGAACGAGGGCCCAGACGCCCATCAGGACCACCTTGCGCTGCAGGTTGTATCCGACCTTGACATCCTCCTTATACTCGTGGCTGGCCTCGTTGACGTGGTCGTAGCCCTTCGGCTCGAAGAAGAAATGCCCGATTTGCCGCGTCGTCATGCCGATCAGCCAGGCGACGAGTGCGGCCATTGGGGGGTCGAACAACAACAGCGCATAGGCCACCAGGAAGCTGCAGGCACTGACGAGATGCAGCGCCTGATTGATGCGGCTGTGGTGGTAGTAGCGATGGTCGTCCCACCGCTGTGTGCGCAGCTCCGCGAAGAAACCGTGCATGGCTGTCCTCCGTTGTCTACGGGAACGAGAAAGCGCTCACGCCTGGCGCGCCGGGCTGACGCTCACGCCAAGCTGACTGCCTGCCGCTGCCCACTGCCGCTGGTCGACGCCAACTTGCCGAAGCGGATCAATGCGAAGTGTCCGAGCGGCGGCACCGGACGGCGCTCAAGCAATTGCGCGTGCGGCGCACGCGCGATCCATCGCTCAAAGCGCTCCCAGGGGAACTCCGAACGCCAGCCCAGACGCTGTGCGATTGGCTGGAACGCGTGCTCAAACGCGCGGCGTGAACCGGCCGCCGCGCCGACGCGGTTGATGATGACAAGCTCTCCGCCGGCACGCAGAACACGCATGAACTCGTCCAGGGCCGTCTCGGGGTTGGGTACCGTGTTGATCACGTATTGCGCGACGACGACGTCGAAGGCCTCCTCCGCGAACGCGAGATGCTCCGCGTCCATCACCTCCAGACTTTCGACGTGCTGTAGACCGTCGGCGATGACCCGCCGCCGCGCCTGCTCGAGCATAGGCTCGGAGATGTCGATGCCAACGACGCGGCTCGACGGCGAGTAGTAGGGCAGCGAGATCCCCGTCCCCACGCCGACCTCGAGGATGCGACCGCCGACGCGCTCGCTTGCCGCAACAGCCATGCGCCGCGCATTCTCGAACACGGATCCGAACACCATGTCGTACACTGGCGCCCAGCGGGCGTACGTCTTGATGACCGAGTTGCGGCTCAGCTGCCGTGCCATGACTGTTCCATCCTCCTTGTCGGACATCCACGTCGCGGCGCAGTGCCCCGAGATTTCGGCTCGCTCCCGGCATCGCCTGCCGGACGCCGTCGGTACTGGCCTCGCGGGCCGTTGCTGCTCACGCCGGCCTCGACGCGGCTTCCAGCGACTCAAGCCCGGCATGCGCCGCATGGCCGCGTGGCGGCTTGCGCACGGCCGCAGTGCCAACGGCAAGGGCGCTCATGTGCTCTAGGAACTGCGCCGCGCTCTTCTCCCACGAATACTGCTCCGCATGGCGCCGGCACGCGCGGCGCGAGAGCATCAGCGCATCGATGCAGGCCCGCTGCAGGTCCTCGGACAGCACGCCGACCGGCGCCCCCGCGATCACGTCCATGGGACCGGTCACCGGAAACGCCGCCACCGGAACGCCGCAGGCCAAGGCTTCGAGCTGGACGATGCCAAACGTGTCGGTTCGGCTAGGAAAGACGAACACGTCGGCAGAGGCGATGCGCGCCGCCAGCGATTCTCCGGTGAACGAGCCGAGGAACCGCGCCTGGGGAAATCGCGCGCGCAGCTCTGCCTCTTGAGGGCCGTGGCCAATAACCACCTTCGTGCCGGGCAGCTCGAGGCGAAGGAAAGCCTCTAGGTTCTTCTCGGGGGCGAGGCGCCCCACGCACATGAAGATCGGGCGTGGGACGTCGAGGCCGATCGCCCGGTCGGGATGGAACAGTCCAGTGTCGACGCCCCGGCTCCACAACTTCAAGCGGACAAAACCGCGCCCCGACAGCTCGGTCAGTAGCGAAGACGTCGAAACCATGGTCGCCGTCGCCGCCGCGTGAAAGCGGCGCAGGGCGGCGTAGCCCCACGCCACCGGAAAGGGTACGCGCGCGGCGATGTACTCGGGAAATCGCGTGGTGAAGCTGGTCGTGAAGGGCAGGCCCCGGCGCAGGCAATACCGCCTTGCCATCAGACCGATCGGCCCCTCTGTGGCGATGTGGATCGCCTCCGGCAGCATCCGTTCGATGCGGGCCGCGACCTCGGACGGCCGAGGGAGCGCACAGCGCAGGCCTGGGTAGGTCGGCAGCGGCAGGGAAGGAAAGCCGTCGGGCGTCAGAAAGGCGATGCTCGAACCAAGCGCCGCCACACTTCTGGCAAGCGATTCGAGCGTGCGCACCACGCCGTTAATCTGCGGGTGCCAAGCGTCGGTTGCGATCAGAACCTGCATCGTACCGGCCGGTGTGGCTGCCTCATTGCTTCCTGGTCGCAACGCCGCGACTCACTCGCGTTGCAGCCGCAGCATCGCCGCGCGACATTTCAGTCGTGTGACAGCACCACCGGCACAGGAAACCTGCAGGTTTCCCCTAGCGCGAGCACGGGTGCCTGACGCGCGCACACCTTGATCGGCAGAGGCCGCGCGCGAAAAAATTCTCGCGCGGGCGCCACGCACGGCAGCCCGCCCGGCAAGCCGGCGTGCGCAATGCGGCAGGCGCGCGGGGTTACGTGAAGCCGGGTTGCCCTCGCTGCTGGCACACGGATTGTCGGTTGCGCGATGGACCGGTGCGGGGAAGGAGAAAGCGACCGGCGCCATGCCCTGCATGGCAGCGTGCCTGGCATGGCCATGGCCGGGATCCGCTTGAGAACGGCCGTGAGCAGGTCGCCGCCCGCCCCTCGGCGTCCAACGCCCGCCCCGACAACCGCGGCGAAGCCGTGCATGCACGCAGCCGGCGCCAATCGACGGCGGGGCGATCAGTGGGCCCCGCATGGGCAATCGCCCAGTCGCGACACTCCCCCGAGTCGGCGCAGCAACGCGCTGAAGCGCGGTAGGTGGCGGCGCGCATTGGCCAGCATCGTCGCCTCGTCGAGGCCGACGATGCGCCGATCCTCCATGATCACGCGCCCATCGACGATGCTCGTTACCACATCGCCGGCGCGCGCGTAATAAACGAGGGACGCGGCGTCGGGATAGAATGGCTGCAAGTGTGGCCGCTCAAGGTCTATGACGATGAGGTCGGCCTTCTTGCCAACCTCGAGCGTGCCGATCTCGTGATCGAGACCGAGCACGCGTGCGCTGCCTACGGTGGCGAACCAAAGGGCTTCCGCCGTGGTCAGCGCCTCGACCCGTCCGCTGCTGAGCCGCAGGGCGTTGAGCGCATTGCGCATGCCCTCGAACGGATCGTTCATCATCCAGTCGGTGGCAAAGCCGGTCGGAATGCCGCGCGCGCGGATGCCCGGCAGGTCCGGGTAGACGCCGCGACGGGGATAGATCGTCGGGCAGTGGGCGTATTTCGCGCCCGCGGCGCGGACGGCGTCAAGATCGGTCGCGCTGGCAAACGTGAGATGCGCGAGCACGGTGTCGGAACCCATGACCTCGAGTGCAGCGAGGTGCTCGAGCGGGCTACGCCCGTACATTCGCTCGACCGCCTCGACCTCGCGCGCAGACTGCGCGGCGTGAAGATGCAGGCCAACCCCGAGCCGTCGTGCCTCGGCGGCGATGTCGCGCAGCAACTCGGGTGCGCAACTATCTACCGCATGCGGACCGAGGCGCGTGGTGATGCGCCCGTCGGCTTTGCCATGCCACCTGGCGGTGAACGCCAGGCTGCTTGCCAGCTTTGCTGCGCCGCGCTCGGGATAACGCGTGTAGTCGCCGTCGACGAGTTTCTCCTTGGCAACGTCGAAGATTTCCTCGCAGAGCTGCGCGCGCAGCCCGATCGCCGCGACCGCGTCCGCCAGTGCATCTGGCGCGTAGTATATGTCGTTAATGGTCGTGATGCCGGCCTTGACCATGTCGATGGCGCCAACCTGAGCGAGATCGTGCCATTCTTCCTGCGTCAGTTCCTGCTCGCCGCGGAAACCGATGCTATAGAGGGTGGCACCTCCGGGA
>JBPYEF010000150.1:0-14919 GCA_051985875.1 Hyphomicrobiaceae bacterium | reverse complement strand
ATATCTGTGCAAGTCCTACGCGCAGGCCCTGGCAACCAGCGCAGAAAAACGAGCCAACCTGTGCGTTCCCGGTGCCAAGGAGACGAGCCGCATGCTGAAGCGGCTGCTCGAGGAGGCAACCGGCCCCGCTGCCGCCGCTCCGCCCGCGGCGGTGCCAACCCCGGGCAAGGCCGCCGCCGCCGGCTTTGGCCGCGAGCAGCCGGTCGAGGCGATCCTCTGCGCCGCCACCAGGCTCAATGCGCAAGGTTCCGTGAAGGACACCCGGCACGTCGTGCTGGACATCTCCGCACCGGGTATCGGCTATGACCCCGGGGACAGCCTGGGCCTCTACCCGACAAACCACCCGGCGCTCGCCGACGCCGTGCTCGCAGCGATGCGCGCGCCTGCGGATTTTCCCGTAGGGGACAAAACCTTTCGGCAGAGCCTGATTGAAGACTATTCGCTCGGGGTAGCCCCCGACATGCTGTTCGAGTTGCTGAGCTACCTTGTGGGCGGCGCGCGCCGGCACAAGGCGAAGCTGCTCGCCAAGGGCAGCGATCCCGATGGGGATGCGGCAAGCTTTGACGTGCTTGCGGCGCTCGAGGCCTTCGGGCCGGTGCACCCCGATCCCGAGGCCTTCCTCGAGTGCCTCGAGCCGCTGCAGCCGCGGCTCTACTCGATCGCCTCGAGCCCGCTCGCCCATCCGGGCGAGGTGCACCTCACGGTCGATACCGTGCGTTACGAAATCGCCGGGCGGTGGCGCTTGGGCGTTGCCTCGACCTTCCTCGCCGACCGGGTGCGACGCGGCGATCGCGTCAAGGTCTATATCCAGAAGGCGCACGCCTTCGCGCTGCCGGCAAACCCGGCAACCCCGATCATCATGGTGGGGCCGGGAACGGGTCTGGCGCCGTTCCGCGCATTCCTTTGGCATCGCAGCATCGGCAATGCCACGGGCAGGAGCTGGCTGTTCTTCGGCCACCAGCATCAAGCAACCGACTTCTTCTACCGCGATGAGCTCGAGGGCTTCCTTGCGTCGGGCGCACTGAGCAGGCTCTCGACCGCGTGGTCGCGTGACCAAGGGCAAAAGGTGTACGTGCAGGATCGCATGCGCGAGGCCGGGGCGGAGCTCTGGGCCTGGCTCAAGGAGGGTGCGCACTTCTATCTGTGCGGCGATGCACAGCGCATGGCCAAGGACGTGGAGACGACCCTGCTGCAGATCGTCGCCGAACATGACCGCCGTGGCGAAGGCGCGGCCAAAGACTACCTCGCCGAGCTCAAGGCCACCGGCCGTTACCTGGCCGACGTCTATTGATGGCCGTGTCCGCTCCGACCCGCACCAGCTGCCCTTACTGCGGAGTGGGCTGCGGCGTGCTCGCCTCGCCGGCCGGCGAAGGCGGCCCTTCGATCGCGGGTGATCCGCACCACCCCGCCAACTTCGGGCGTCTCTGCTCGAAGGGCGCGGCGCTCGGCGAGACGCTCGCGCTCGAGGCCCGGCTGCTCTATCCCGAGATCGCCGGGCGTCGCAGCAGCTGGGAACAGGCGCTCGATCATGTCGCCAGCGAGCTTGCGCGGATCGCGGCGCAATACGGGCCGCGGGCAATTGCCTTCTACCTCTCGGGCCAGCTCCTTACCGAAGACTACTATGTTGCCAACAAACTGGCGAAGGGGTTCATCGGCACGCCGCACGTGGACACCAACTCGCGCCTGTGCATGGCCTCCTCGGTTGCCGGCCACCGGCGCGCGTTCGGCGCGGACGTGGTGCCGCAATGTTATGAGGATCTCGAGATCGCCGACCTCGTCGTTCTCGTCGGATCCAACGCCGCCTGGTGCCATCCCGTGCTCTATCAGCGCATTCAGGTGGCGCGCGGAGAACGCGGCATGCGGCTGGTGGTCATCGATCCGCGCCGTACCGCGACCTGCGAGGGAGCCGACCTGCATCTGGCCATCCGGCCCGGCACCGACGCCCAACTCTGGAATGGCCTGCTCGTCTGGCTGGCGCAGTGCGGGGTATTGGACCGGGCGTTCATCGACGGCCACACCGCAGGCTTCGCCGAGACCCTGGCCGAGGCACAGCGCTCGGGTTGCTCGGTTGCCGGGGTGGCGGCGGGGACCGGCCTCAGGCCGGCAGACATCGAAACGTTCTATCGTTGGTGGGCGGGGAGCCGGCGCGTGGTCTCCGGCTACAGCCAGGGCGTCAACCAGTCGGCGCAGGGAACCGACAAGGTCAACGCGATCATCAACTGCCATCTTGCGACCGGTCGCATCGGCAAGCCGGGTGCGGGTCCGCTGTCGCTCACCGGGCAGCCCAACGCGATGGGTGGGCGCGAAGTGGGTGGGCTTGCCAACATGCTGGCCGCGCACATGGGTTTCTCGGCGGCCGAGCGCGACCGCGTGCGCCGCTTCTGGGATGCGCCCAACGTCGTGCCGGCGGAAGGCTACAAGGCCGTGCAGATGTTCGAGGCCATCGCCTCTGGGGAGATCAAGGCGCTGTGGGTCATGGCCACCAACCCCGCGGTCAGCCTGCCGCGCGCCGATGCCATGCGCCTCGCCCTGCGCGGCCTCGAGCTGTTCGTGGTCTCGGAAAACGTCGCGGCCAACGATACGGTGCGCCTCGCCCACGTGCGCCTGCCGGCCACGGCATGGGGCGAGAAGGACGGCAGCGTGACCAACTCGGAGCGCTGCATTTCGCGCCAGCGCGCTTTTTTGCCCGTGCCGGGTGAGGCGAGGGCGGATTGGTGGATGCTCGCGCAAGTGGCAGGGCGCCTCGGGTGGGGCGCGCAGTTCGACTACCGCTCACCGGCCGACATCTTCCGCGAGCACGCCCGCCTGTCCGGGTTCGAAAACCACGGCGGCCGTGCCTTCGACATCTCGCCGCTCGCCGGCATCAGCGATGCGGACTATGCCGGACTCGAGCCGGTGCAATGGCCGCTCACCGGCGATGCCAGAGGCCAAGCGCGCCTGTTCGGCGATGGCAAATTCCTCACCCCCAGCGGACGCGCGCAGTTCATCCCGGTGGTCGCGGCGCGGCTTGCCGTTGCGCCGTCTCAGCAATGGCCATTCGTGCTCAACACCGGTCGTGTCCGCGATCAGTGGCACACGATGACGCGCACCGGCCTCAGTCCGCGGCTGTCGGTGCACCTCGCCGAACCCTACGTCGAGGTGCACCCGTCCGACGCCGAGCGCATCGGCCTCGAGCAGGGGATGCTGGCGCGGGTCGAGACCGCCATGGGATCGGCCGATCTGCGCGTCCTCGTCGCCGACGGGCAGAAGCCGGGAACGCTGTTTGTGCCCATTCATTGGTCGTCGGAGAACAGCTCGGCGGCTCGGATTGGCGCGCTCGTGCATGCGGTGACGGACGCCATTTCTGGGCAGCCCGATGCCAAGGGCACGCCGGCGCGTCTCGGGGCGGTGGCCGTGACCCACTACGGCTTCGTGCTGTCGCGTAGTACCGTCCCGCGACATGCCATGCGATACTGGACGTGCGCGCGGACCTCCTTTGGCCATATGACCAACTTCGCCCTCGACGCTGCCCCCGATCGGGGTTGGCGCGCGTGGAGTTCGGATTTGCTTCCCGCCGGCGAGTATCTGAGCGTCGAGGATCACCGCTGCGGGCTTTATCGGGTCGCGGTGCTGAGCGGCGGGCGGCTGGAGGCGGTGTTGTGCGTTGCCGGCGACCCCAAACTGCCCTCGCCCGAATGGTTCAAGGCGCAGTTTGCGCTCGATGCCATCCCGCCCGGCGCGCGCCGCGATATGCTCGCCGGCGCGCTCGCGGCAGGGGCGAGCGACCAGGGCGCGATCGTGTGCGTGTGCTTCCAGGTGGGCGTCCGGGATATTCAATCCGCGGCCGCCGCCGGCAACCGCACGGTGACGGCGATCGGGCACGTGCTCGGCGCCGGTACCAACTGCGGCTCCTGCATCCCCGAAATCACGCGCCTGATCGCGGGCAAGCAAGCCGTGCGCGAGGGCGCCTGAGGCTGCGCGGGGGCAAAAGCGCCTGCATCAGCGCTCCGCGCGCAGGCTGTGCGCACGCGGGCCACCGTCAACGCGTTCCCGGACTCGCTCGCTGCCCGCTGCGTGCGGCCGGCGGCAGCGGCGAGCCTTGCCGTTCTTCTCAGGTGCGGTGCCGGTGGCGGCGCGTTCCTCGCTGTTTAGCCGATGTTCAGGCCTTGGCAATCCACGACCCGTGCAGACCCTGCGGGACCCGTTGCGGAAGCCGCACCACGGCAACCGGCTCGGCATCGAGGTGGGCCGCGTCAAGCACGACGAAGTCGCTTGTGCGGGCGACGGGATCAAAGGCGAGAAGCACCAGATACCCGTCGTCCTCGCCGCTCGCCGTGCGCGGAATGAAGCACGCCTCGCCGGCGATGCGATTGCCGAGATCGTGGCGCACGATGCTTCCGGTCTCGGTGTCCACTTTGAGCAGGGTATTGAAGGTCGCGCTCGGCGGATTGGCCATCTGCAGCGTATTGGTCAGCGTCGGCACGTACACGTAACGCGTGCGCAAGGCATGCAAACGGTCGTTGACGCGCGGAAACTCCACGGCCACGTCCGCAACCTGCGCGTCGTGCACCCTGCGGGCGGTGAGGTCGATGGTCATGCGCTGCAGGCTCGGCCGCCTGCGCCTGCCGCGACCGGAGCCAAGGCCGAAACTATCGTGCCGGACATAGTCGATGAACACGTCGCCGCCGTGCTCGAAGGCGTTGGCAAAGTGGAACACGAAGAAAGGATCGGCCTCGAGCCACAGCACCGAACTGCCGTCGAGACCAATGATGCCTATGCGGGAACCGAGGCTTGGCCGCCACTGTAGGACCGATTGACCGGCCTGCACCGCCTGCAGGTCGAATACCGCGGGACCCGCGAGCAGCACGATGTAGCGTTCGGTGAGGACGAAGTCGTGCAGCATGGTCGGCGCGGCCAGGGTAATCGGAAATGTCTGTACCAGTTTGCCGGAGGCGTCGATATGGTGCACGCGAACGACCGGCTCGCGGATCGAATAAGCCAGCGCGAACAGCGCCCCGGTGCGTGGATGGCGCCGATTGTGGGCGCCGAGTGCCAGCGGCTGGTCGGTGCCCGCGTTCCACAGGCCGAGCGTCTCAAGGTCGATCGTCATTTCGTAGCACGTTGCCGCCTCATCGAGCGCGAGCAGATGGCCGCCATGGCTGATGATGCTGATGTACGCGCCATTCTTGAACGGGCCCGGATGTCCGTCCGCACCGACGAGTGCGGGGTCGACCGGCAGCGGACGTGCGAACCCGCCATAGACCGCGCGGCCGGCGCGCCGCTCAACGGCGAGGCTCTTGGTCCGCACGAAACGGTTGCGATAGCGGGCCCGACCGTTGTCGAGGTAAACCGCATGAATCATGCCATCGCCGTCCAAGGGGTACGTGTAGGAGATGGGCTTGAACAACGGATTGGGCCCATTGCGCATGTAGGCGCCGCTCAGCTCGGGCGGAATGCGTCCGGCGATTACCGGAAGGTCCGCGGCGTCGATCTCCCGGCCGACGGGAGCAAAGTTGCCGCTGAGGTGCGGATCATCGGAAACCCACGTGACCTCTGCAGCGTCCGGGGGTGCGGATGTTGACGGTCCAAGACCAGCACCGCCCGCCGCGGCGGCGCATGCCACGGGCGCGCTCAAGGCACGCCGCATAATCTCCGTCGGCATCGACGGCCTTTCGCGATGTTGGCACCGTCAATAAGCATGCTTGGACATGGTGCGCGTGCCGGTCAAGCCTATATCGGCGCAAGCGGTGAGCGATGAGCACCGCGATACGCAGCCTACCGGCGCGCGATGGGCGACCGCTCGATGCGCATTTAGGCCGCGAGGTTCAGCGAGGCGCTTCAGCGAGCAATTGCGCGGCGGTGGCAACGCGGACCGATCGATTGGTAATGAGGAGGCTCCATACCCAGTTGTGGTGCTGGATTATGGCCGGCGCCGAGAGATGCGGGCGATCGCTCAAGGTGTGGCCGTCGGCGATGGCCACCACGTGATGGTTGTGCGCGATGGCCGAACGCACCGTGGCGTCGACGCAGAAGTCGGTTGCCCAACCTGCGACGAGCACGCGATCGGCAGCGAGCCGCTGCAACGTTTCCTGCAACGGGGTGTCGGCGAATGCATCGTTCAGGGTTTTCTCAATCACAATGTCGGCGTCTGCACGGATCAACTCGGGGAGCAACGCCCACCCCGCCGTGTGGGGCGCGAAAAGATCCCCCTCCGCGCCACAGTGCCTGATCCAGATCGCCTTGCCCGCGTGCCGACGCACCATCGCCGTGAGCAGGTTGATGCGCTCAAGTAGTGCGCGCAAGTCGTGCTTGGGTGTGCCGCTCAGCAGACCGACCTGCATATCGACGACGATGATCACGTCCACGCGCTGCGCCCTCGAATTGCGTGCGTGGCATGCGCGGAGCACGACTTGGCCGCCTTGCCGGGCATCGCTGCGCGCCGTGGCGCACCGCTGCCGTGCCGCTACCGGGCGCTGCTGCGCGCGTCCGATGTCCGGGCGCCGTGCTCGCGCGTCGGCTCACGTGGCGATGTGGAAGCGCTCGGACTCCGGGGGCTTGCTCCACAGCCGGTCGGCTCCACGCATCGCCGTTGCCCGCTGTGGGCTTGCCCGCCAGGCATCGTAAATGTCGTTGCTGGTCCACACGACCAGGGTGGTGATTTTTGCCGGATCGGCCAGCGCAATCAGGGTGTGACGGCTGACGAAGCCCGGCGCCTGGCTCTGCGCCTCACCATTGCGATCCAACAGCCTCCGGGCCTCGTCGATGCTGTCGGCCTTGGCCCAATGATGCGTCAGAACACCGATCATGCCTGCCCCTCGGGAGAAGCGCGCGCCGCGCCCAAGGTCGTCACGGCGCACGCCATGCGCCGCTTCACAGGTTCGCCTGGAAGTCGGCGTAGTCAGTCACCTTGTTGTAGATCTGCAGGCGATTGCGCTGGCTGTCGGCGACGATGATCTGACTGGTGCGTGGATTGAACACTACCGCCGTCGGGAAGCAGAAGCGCCAGAGCTGCTCGATGTTCTGCACGCGCCGATACGCCTTCATCATATCGGGATTGGCGTCGATGCTTTGCTGGCCCCACTTCGACATGACCTGGGCATCGCCCAGCAAATGGGTAAGCGGCCGGCCTTCGCGATCGAAAATGCAAAGCCGGTGATTGCCCCAATCGGTGACGTAGATGTCGCCGTCGGGGTCGACCGCGACACCGGTCGGGTGATTGAGGATTGACGCCGGAATGCGTTCCAGCTCCGGCACGCTGGAGATGAACGGGCCAAGGTAGGTGACGGCGAACGCGTTCGGCGCCACCGGCACCTTTCCGTACTTGCCGATGGCCATGAGGAACTTGCCGCTGGGAGACAGCTTCTGCACGCGGTGGTTCTTCCAGTCGGCGACGTAGATGTTGCCATCCTTGTCGAGCGCGATACCCCACGGCTTGTTGAACTCGCCCTCGCCGCTGCCGCCCTTGCCGCACTGAGCGACGAGCTTGCCTTCCGGGGTGAACACCTGAAGCCGATTGTTGCCGCTGTCGACGACGATCACGTTGCCGTTGGCTTCGCAGACGATGCCGGCCGGACCCCTCAGTTCGCCCGGACCGCTGCCGGGCGTCCCCCATTTGCGGATGAACTTGCCCTTGCCGTCGAATACGGAAACGGTGTTCTTCCATTCGTCCGTCACGTACACGTCGCCGTTCTTGTCGACCGCGACGCCAAACGGCCACACGGAGTTTTCATCGCCCGCCCCGTAGGTCGCGAATTCGGCGAGCAACTCCTCCTCGCCCGGACCACCGACCTTGATGTGATTGACCCGCATCGCGAACGTGTTCTCGTTGCCCCGGTTGGCAACGTACAGGTCGCTATCGTTCCCAAGACACATCGTCTGCGGATAGTTGAAGCCGGTGCCGCTTGCCGAGGCTCGGCCGATCGCATGGCTCCAATCGTAGGCTCTTCCCTTAACGTATGTCGTAAGCGCCACGGCGCCCTCCCATCACGCACCACGGGCCTTCCGCATGGCGGAAGGCCATCCTCCATCAAACCCAGCCTTGTCGTCGCTCGCCCAGTGGTGCCCCACTAGCTCAGGAAGGCCGGCTGCTCGTAGGTGCCGTTGACAATCGGCACCGGATTGAGGTGCATCCACCTGTCGAGAATGGTCGAGTAGATGCCGCGAAAATCCATGTTCGGGTTGAGATCGCCCTGCACGAGCTTGCGCGCGTCGAGCGACGGCATGTCCCCGTAGTGCCCACCCTTCACCTTTTCACCGAGCACGAACGTCACGCCGGCGGCGCCGTGATCCGTCCCCGAGCCGTTGTCGCGCACGCGGCGGCCGAACTCCGAGAAAACCAGCACGATCACGTTGTCGGACTTGTCGTGCGCCCGTAAGTCGGCGACGAACGCCTCCAGGCCCTTGCTCAGCTCGTTCCACAGGCTGGCGTGGAGGGGATTCTGCCCCGCGTGCGTATCGAAACTGCCGTGATCGCAGTAGAACACGCGCGTTCCGAGGTCGGCGAAGTGCACCTGGGCGACACCCTTCAACTTCCGACCGATCGACGTGTTGGGGTACTTCACCTCGGACTTGTACTTGACCGGTGCGACTTTCAAGATGTCGGCGCCCTTCAGCGAGTCCAGGCCCGTGGTGCCGAGGTATTCCATCACACCACTGCCCGGAATTGGCTGGTACATGCGCGAGAACCGATCGAGCACCGCCGCGCGCTGCGCCTTGTCCTGCACGTTCGGCAAGAACCCGTAGGTCTCCAGCGGACCGGCCACGCAGGCCACGGGTACACCCGGCACGGACAGGGCGCGGAACAAGCACGGGCCGAAGCTCACGGCGGTGACCACGTTTTCCTTCTTCGGGTCGAACTCGCGCACCACGCGGCCAAGCCAGCCCTCGGTGCCGACTTTGTCGGCCTCGCAGGTGTGCCAGATGTCCATGGAGCGAAAATGCGAGCGCGGCGAATCGAGGTAACCGACGCCGTGCAATACGGCGAGTTTGCCCTCGTCCCAGAATTGCTTCATGGGCGCAAGGTAGGCCGGGAAGCCATAGGTCTGGTCGAGATGCAAGATCTCGTTGTCGCCAATGGAGACCGCCTTGCGGTTATCGCGATAGAGGGGATTGTTGTAGGGGATTACCGTATTCAAATAGTCGTTGCCGCCGCTCAGTTGCACAACGACCAGCACGGGATCCTTCTGTGTCGCAGTCATAGTGTTCCTCCGTAAGAATTCGCGGTTGTCGCGTCACGCGAACTGATATTCGCGCGTCGCCACGATCAGCTGTAACAGCTCACTGGTCTGCTTGGTGGAAGCCTCAACCTGCGCCGGCGTGTCCCAGCGGATCTCTCCCCATTGCTTCGCCTGCTCGATCAGCACCTTCTTGGTGTCGGCGCCGACTACCACCGGGCCCAGAAGGTCGAGGCATGAGTCGACCATCTGCTCCGGCTCGAGCACACCCATCGCCTGCAAGCGCCTGATGATGCCCTGCACGCCGGGCAGGTTGGTGTTGCCCACCTGCTCGGCGACGAAGTTGATGCGCGACATCAACGAGCCGCTGTTGATCCACTCCTGGCCAGTGTGCCAGCCTTCGACCGAAGGCGGATTGAGCAGATCTTGGCCCATGTATGACGGCTGCATGGACAGCACGCCGTAGCCGGGCTTGGGTATCTCATAGCTGCCCATCTGGCGCAGCGTGCCAACCACGACCTCGGCCGGCGATTTCAGGTGCTTGTAGCGCGCGTTCTTGAAGAAGTCCGAGGTGAAGAGCGCGCGCAGTACCGGCTTCATCTCGCAGCGGTTGGCGCGGAACGTCGCGGCAAGCATCTCAATGGCGGCTGGGTCGCGCGGCGGCTCCAGGTTCCAGGCGGGCACCTGCGGCTCGTCGGCGACGAAAAAGTTGTAGAGATGGCGGCAGATGAATTTGGCGCAGGCGGGTTGTGCGACGACGATGTCGATGATGTCTTCGCCGTTGAAGTTGCCCGTGTGTCCCAGGAACGTCTTGACGCCGTCGTCGTGGTCCTCCGGGCGATACTCGAACTTCCAGGGGAAGCGTCCGTAGGGTAGACGCGGGATTTTGGTCCCGAAGGCCCATCCGGTGAATGCGCGCGAGGCCTCGCGCACGTCGACCTCGGTATAGTTGCCGGCGCCGAGACTGAACAGCTCCAGCAGCTCGCGGCCCCAATTTTCGTTCACCTCGGTGCCGTGGTTCTGGTTGTTGTCCAGCCAGAAGATCATTGCGGGGTTCTTCGAGATTGTCAGCAGCAGGTCACGGTAGTTACCCATGCCGTACTGGCGGAACAGCTCGATCTGTTCCAGCAGCTGGTCGTAGTTGTCGACCTTTGAATTGCCGGTGGCGAACACATGGTGCCAGAATAGCGCCATCTTCTCTTCGAGCGGCCGCTGCGTGGTCACCAGGTAGTACATGTAGTTGACGTTGCCCATCGGCGGCACACCGCCGGGCAGCAGCGCGGAGGGCTGGTAGCGAAGCAGGGTATAGGGATCGACGGGGGGGTGCGCTTCCGGGTGCAGCAACTCTTCCACCGTAGCGTCGTAACCCTGGGCAACGCGCGCTTCGAGCTCATCGCGTCCGGCGCCAAATCCCGCGCGCCGCATCAAGTGAGCCATCAAAGCAATTTCGCCGTTGTGATCCATAGCCGGGTCTCCCGTTGTCCTATGCGTGAATGCTCGCCGCCAAGGGCATACTTTCGTCGATGGGAAGTGCGAGCGACCGCGCGTGCGCAAGGCGGCGATTGCCTCGCGCAGGGCGCGCGCCGACACCGTGCACACTCCGGTGAGCTGCGCGATCATGGCGGCTCGCGCTGCCGCGGTAGATAATGCGGAAATGCGCGACATCGGTGGTCGCGGCACCATCCTGCCGCACGCGCGCGGCTACCTCAGAGGAGCGCGCAGCGTCCCCGGTCAAAGGTGCACGGCAAGGGGCTGTCACCGATCCCGTTGATCGGACAGCCCACCCGGCCTGCCTGCATCTGTGGCAGGGACTTCGGGGCATCGTCGCCTTCATTGGGCGGCAGTATCCATCTGCGAGAGTGCCGCTCTTGATGTCGCGCTGTCAACGCCCGAGTGATGCGCACGCGCACCTTTTACAGCATCGGACCGCGGCGGGTGTCCGCTGCGGGAACGCATGGGCATGCTGGCGCTGCCATCGCCATCGGCGGCAACGTATCGAAACGCTTGATCGCTCGCCATGAGCCATGGCGCACCAACACGCCGCTTAGCGCTTCTGCACTGCAGCATTTTTTCGTTAAGCTTCTGGGCTGTCGGCGTGTGAAAACGCGCAGCGGTTGCTCTTTCGCGCAAATCAGGCGGGGCATGCCGGCTTGCGCGTGCCGCGTTGCACATGCAGCGCGCAACCGGCCCGTGCGCAATCCAGCTCGTGCGCAAACCGGCCAGGACGCAAGCCGGCTCAGGACGCAAGCCGGCTCAGCACGCAAGCCGGCTCAGGACGCATACCAGCCATGACGCAAACCGGCCATGACGCATACCGGCCATGACGCAAACCGGCCATGACGCAAACCGCCAGGGCGCAAGCCGGCCGAAGCATTTCCGACTTTCACCTCACCGTGACGGGAACACGGTAGATCGCGTTGCGCCGGCCGGACTCCGGCTGACTGTCGCCGCGCGAAGAAACCGCGCGCGAAGCGAGCGTAGCGGGCCCATATCGCGTGGGCATCCACGCCAGGGTGAAGCGCTGCCACGCCCGCCCGGTCGGTGCCTCAAGCGCGGCCGGTTGCCAGGTCTCGGCGTCGGCGAGGACGTCGAGGGCGCGCACCCCACCATCGGCCCAGGCCCACCCCGCGATCTCCGTCGCCTGGCCCGCGGCAAGTTCGGCGCCGGGAGCCGGGGTGACGATTACCGACTGTGGCGCAATCGACCAGACCGGCGCTGTTTGCTGGCGCGCCGAGCCAGCGGCGTCGTGCACCGGTTCATTATACCAGCGGGTGGTAAATGGGCCTTGCGCACGCGTCGCCGCCAGCGTCAAGCGCGTCAGCCACTTGACGCTGTTGGTGCCGTAAAACCCCGGTACCACCAACCGCGCGGGGTAACCATGTTCGGGCGCAAGCGGCGCATCGTTCATTTCGAAGGCGAGCAACGCGTCGCCCATGGCGCGCGCCATCGGCAGGTCCTTCACGTAGGCGTCGACGTTGACGCCTTCATACGCGCCGAAATCCGCCCCCGTCGCCCACACATAAGCCGCAGCGGCGCTCGGCCGACAGCCCGAGAGAATGTCGGCAAGACGAACCCCACCCCACTTGAGGTTACAGACGCGCTGGCTTGGTTCGCGGGGCCGCATTGGGCTGCCGGCGCATTGGTGGACGCTCGTCACCTCGAATTTGGCAAAGCGCGCGAGGTCGGCGAAGGTCAGCGTCAGCGACGAGGCGACCAGTCCGTCGATGGTCAGCGACCAATGTTCGCGGGCGATGCGCGGCACGCCGAGGTGGCACAGGACGATCGCATCTTCAGCACGCGTCAACCGGTCTCGCATCTGGTGCGGCGCCAACGGCAGACGGCGAAACAATCGATGCGGCTCGAGCGTCACGCGGCGCACGGCTGCGCTCCGGCGGAGATATGTCGGCGGCGGCAAGTCTAGGCCGGTTGCTCGCTTTCCCGCAACCTGCCCGCCGGTTCCGGCCCAGTCTCCGCCGCCACCTTGCATCCTTGAGCGCAATCTCTTGGTCATCATGGCCAGGCAAGCTGGACAATGTCCCCATAGAGACCCAAGGCTCGCGACTTGCTGATGCGCGAGGCTGTGCGTTGCGTCGGTCTCGGGGCTGAGCGCGCGTGCGAGGTCACACGGCCTGAGCTCGGGGGCGCCGCGCAGTGCGATTTCTTTCCGCCCGCGGCCCGAGCCCGCGTTTGACGGCTAGCGGCAATGGGCCGTGAACGCGGCGAGCGCACGCACGAGGCGTTGCCGTGCCGGGCCCTCGCCGGGAAGCCCGAAGCGCAGCCAGCTCGGCCGCTCGGGGAAGCGGCGGACCAATATGCCCGCCCGCCCCAAATGCTGAAACAGCCGGCATGCCAATGGCGTTTGCACGAGATGAAACAGCGCCGTGCCGCCAATCACCGGTAGCGCGGAGGCGGTGAGGAGCTGGCACAGGTGCCGCGCCTCGTCATGCAAGCGCATGCGCATCGTCTGCATCCAAGCGCCATCCGCCAATGCCCTCTGGCCGATGGCCAGCGCCGGGCCGGCGACCGGCCAAGGACCGAGCTCCGCGCGGAGCCGGCCGGCGAGCATCGGCCCGGCGAGGGCAAAGCCGAGCCGCAGGCCGGCGAGCCCGAAGAACTTGCCGAACGAGCGTAGCACCACCAGATTGCCGCACGCGACATGGCCGGCGACGCTCGCCTCAGCCGGGCCAACGTCCATGTACGCCTCGTCGACCACGAGCAGGCCGTTTCTCGCGCGCAGCGCGCCGGCGAGCTTGAGCAACGCGGCCGGCGCCACGACGCGGCCGTCCGGATTGTTGGGATTGGTGACGACGGCGAGATCGGCATCCGCCAGCTGCGCGATGTCACCGACCTCGGCAACGGCGTGACCGACGAGCGCCGCTGCGCGGGCGTGCTCGGCATAGGTAGGGCCCAGCACCACGGCGCGTCCGCTGGGGATTAGCGCGGCGACGCGCACGAGTAGGCTTTGCGTGCCCGGCGCCGGCACGACATGATCTGCCGACGGCGCGCCGTAGGCTCGTGCCGCGATCTCGGCCAGACGTGCGAGCTCCCCAGGCTCGGGCAGCCGCGCGAATACCTCATGCGGCAGCGAAGGCAGCGGATAGCCGTGGGGATTGATTCCGGTCGACAGGTCGATGAAAGGTTCGGGCGCACCGGGAAACAACGGCCGCGCGGCACCGAGGTCGCCGCCGTGCGTGAGCGCTGCTCGGGTCAGGGACTCCGCTGCCATGGCCATCTCGCTTGCCTTGGGCGCACTGTTGATCGAGGCCATCGCCGGCTATCCAGACCGGCTGTTGCGCACCATCGGCCATCCCGTGATGTGGATGGGCTGGCTGATCGCCACGCTGGACCGCATCCTGAACCGCGCCGCCTGGGGATGCGCGGTGCGGCGCATGGCGGGCGTGTTCGCCATCGTTCTCCTCGCCGCCACCGTCGGCGCCGCGGCCCTGGCCTTGCAGAGGGTCCTGCTCATGGTTCCCCTGGGGTTCGCCGGCCTCGTGCTCGCCGCGAGTGCCCTGCTCGCCCAGCGCAGTTTGCACGATCACGTCGCCGATGTCGCCATGGCGCTCGCGGAGCGGGGACTGGAGGATGGCCGCAGCGCTGTCGCGCATATCGTCGGCCGCGATACCCGCGCGCTCGACGCGGCCGGTGTCGCCCGCGCAGCGATCGAGAGCCTGGCGGAGAACTTCTCCGACGGCGTCGTCGCCCCGGCATTGTGGCTGGCGCTCGGCGGCATCGCCGGGGGGGCCGTCTACAAGGCGGTCAATACCGCCGACAGCATGCTTGGCCATCGCACGGCGCGCCACGAGCACTTCGGCTGTGCCGCCGCGCGGCTCGATGACCTGATGAACCTGCCGGCGTCACGGCTCGCCGCACTTCTCCTGGTCGCGGCCTCGCTGGTGACGCCGGCAACATCGCCGAAAGGCGCCTGGCGCGCCGTCTGGCGGGATGCGCATCGTCATCGCTCGCCGAATGCCGGCTATCCGGAGGCGGCCATGGCCGGCGCGCTTGGATTGGCGCTGGCGGGGCCGCGGGTCTACGGCGGTGTCCGCGTCGAGGATGCGTTCATGGGTGAGGGACGGCGCGATGCGGCGAGCACGGATATTCGCGCCGCGCTGGCGCTCTACCGGCGGGCCGATGCGATCCTGATCGGGCTCGTCGCTGGTGCCGTCCTGCTCGTCATCGCGCTAGGCTGAGCAAGCGATCGACGTCGAGGTGGGCGGCGATATGCGCCGCGAGCCGCTCGAGGGTTCCCTCAACGAGCGCATCG
>JBPYEF010000149.1:0-3200 GCA_051985875.1 Hyphomicrobiaceae bacterium | reverse complement strand
AGCTGCGCGGGTGGCTGTTGACGTCCGACACGTTCGCCAACTTTCAGCTCGTCATCGCCGGCGCGCTGCTGCTGATCATTGTCATGTTCGCGCCCGGCGGGCTGATGGGATGGCTGTACACGCTTTGGCCCCGCCTCAAAAAGGTGTTGGAATGACCGCGATTCTCGCCGTCGAGGAGTTGAACAAGCGCTTTGGCGGCCTCGCCGCTGTGCGCGACCTGAGCTTCCACGTCGAGGAGCATGAGATACTCGGCCTCATCGGGCCGAACGGGGCCGGCAAGTCTACGCTCTTCAATCTCATCAACGGCGTATCGGTTCCGGACTCGGGGCGCGTGCTGTTTCGTGGCACCAACATCACGGGCATGGCACCCAACCGCGTGGCGCGCGCCGGGCTTGCACGCACGCATCAGATCGTGCAACCGCTCGGGGCCATGTCGGTGTACCAGAATTGCGTCGTCGGCGCCTGCTTCGGGCGGGAGAATCTGCCTCTCGCGCAGGCACGGCAAGTCGCCGAGGCCGCGGCCGAGTTTGTTGGGCTTGGAGACCGCCGCGACATGCTCGCTTCGCAATTGACCGTTGCGGGCAAGAAACGGCTCGAGCTAGCCCGCGCGCTCGCCGCACAGCCGATTCTGCTGCTGCTCGACGAGGTGTTGGCGGGCCTCAATCCCAGCGAGATCACGCGCATGATCGAGGTGATACGGCGCTTGCGTGAGCGCGGCATCACCATTCTCATGATCGAGCACCTAATGCAGGCGATCATGCGTCTCTCGGACCGCATCGTGGTGCTGAATTCGGGGCAAAAGATTGCCGATGGGCCGCCGGCCGCGGTCGTCGACGATCCGGCGGTCATTGAGGCCTATCTCGGGGATCCGCAACTGGCGGCCGAATACGGCGTGGCACACTGATGACAGCGCTGCTCGAACTGCAATCGCTTGAGGCCGGCTACGGCGAGGTGCAGGTGCTGTGGGGCATTTCGCTGCGGGCCAAGCGCGGCGAGCTCACCACCATCGTTGGCGCCAACGGCGCCGGCAAAACCACGGCCTTGCGCGCCGTCGTGGGCACGATCCCCATGCGGGGCGGACGTATCCTCTTTCAGGGCGACGAGGTGAGCAAGCTGCCGGCCCATGCCAAGGCGGCGCGCGGTATGGTGTTGGTACCCGAGGGGAGGCAGCTATTCGCCGCCATGTCCGTCGAGGAGAACCTGGAAATGGGCGCGTTCTCCCGCCGTGCCCGGGGCAAGTTCGATGCATCGCTCGAGGATGTGTTCGCGCTGTTTCCGAGGCTCAAAGATCGGCGGTGGCAGAAGGCCGGCACGTTCTCCGGCGGCGAACAGCAGATGCTGGCAATCGCCCGTGGCCTCATGTCAGCGCCGGAAATACTCATGATCGATGAGCTTTCACTCGGCCTTGCACCGGTGGTGGTGCATCAGCTGTTCAGCGCGCTCAAGGTTCTGAAGGAGGGCGGGTTGTCGATTCTGCTCGTCGAGCAGAACGTGCATCTGGCCTTTGCGCTCAGCGATTATGCCTACGTGATGGCCGAGGGGCGCCTGTTCGCCGAAGGGCCTCCGGCCCAGCTCGCGGCGATGCCGGAAATCCGGCAGGCATATTTGGGGCTCTAGCCGGCTAGACGCAGCCGGCGGGTGGCGATCCAGGCATTTTCCACGATCCCGCACCCATAATAAAAACGTCGCATCTCCTTCAGGTGGTAATGCATTTTCTGCAAACGCATTGGACCCGGTTCGCAACGGCTCGTGACTCGCCGTAGACGACAAACGACCACGCATTATGGATGCGGTCGCCCAAACGTCCATAATTCCGTTTCGCGTCTCGCTGCACACCAAGCCTCGGGGTGCTCGCTGTCTGATACCCGCGTGCGATGACGACGAAGTTGTTGGCCCTCTACGCACGGTGCGATGAACGTGCGGTTTGCTTGATGAAACATACTTCGTTCAGCGCGGCGTCGCCCGATGGCCGCCATGTGGCGATGCTGGACTCCCCGTGCGCAGCAGAGCTTGGCGCGCATAACATCGACGAACGGTCAGTGAAGGCACGCAACACGATGGGCGCTTTGATGGGCCGCCCGATGCCAGCGCCAGCAACGGGCACAGGCTTCGCAGCGGGGCGAACCTGCAGGAGATGCGCAACGGGCAATTGGCAAAGCCTGGGCGCATGGTGGGCTCTTGCAGAACCGCCCTAGAAGCCCCAACGGGCGTTTTCTAGTCCTCGGTCCTCGATCAATACCGCTAGAGCGCTGTCAAATAAATTTGCATCGCGCAGAATTTGCTGTGGATGACCGGTAGATAGTCGTTGCAGAGACAACTTTGGGTCGCAATAGGGCTGCGGCGGTTCTCGCAGCGATGAAGGAACGGGCGATCATGGAGCCGGGCGAACAGAAGAAAAGTAAGATCGAAGGCAAGTCGGAGAAAAGGTTTGCCGTCTACCGGTTCGTGCACAAAGAGCCATTTGAGCTGATGGCGGAGTACGACACCATCGAGGAGGTCCGCCGTCATCACTGGCAGTTTGCTCGCGACCAGCGCGTCCGCCTGCAGCATGGGGAATGCTGGAAGTTCCTACCGCTGAGCAAGTTCGAGGAATGGGCGAAGAGGCAGTAAGTGAGTGCTCGCGCAGCGGACTACCGGGCGCGGCGCGCCAGATGTCCATCTCCGGAGCCATCGAGTCTAGCCCGCGTCACTCGATCGGTCGGGTTTCGAATTCTCGTCACCCCTCGGCGAAGGTGACCCAGGGCTGCTTGCTGCGCGTCCAAAGATGCCGCGTCGGCCGCACCCACGACGTATCGGCGCGCACACGCACTACCCCCACGCGGCTGGCTATACAGCCAACGTGCACAATCCGGGCCAGGAACCGGCTGTTCAGCCGACCGCTATCCATGTTGCGTTGGAGTGCTCGGGGTTCACCCGAAGTAAGGCGCAAGCCCATCTCCGGCATGGCGACCCCCAGTGAAAAGGCGCTGCTCGTCTGGTGCTGGCAGCCGGTGCAGTCATGTATAGACGGGTTGCGGGGTTTCGGTGATCTCCTAGCGGATTTTGCGGCACAGACAGCCGCCGGTCTGTGGCAGCTTCATGTGGGTTTTTCTCCCCAGGACGCGCTCAGGCATTCAGTCGCAGAAACGTGCCGTATTGCTTGCTGGCGGCGACCGCGGCCGCGGCCTGTCCAATGACGCGCATCGCCGCCATCATGGGCC
>JBPYEF010000148.1:0-6115 GCA_051985875.1 Hyphomicrobiaceae bacterium | reverse complement strand
GGCTCGACCGGCGCCGGCAGTGCGCGCGCCGAGCGGCCGCGCACCGGCACCTCGCGCAAGCGACGGTGATAGCCACGGATTACCGGCGTGTAATCCTCGTGCTGATTGTATCCGACCAGCAACGCGGCCTGCACAGCCATCGTCCGGCCTCAGAGCGACCGCGCGTTCGCCCCCACTTCTCCGAAGCGCGAACAAGAATGCAGCGTAGGCAGATGGCCTCGTGCGCCGTTGCCATGCGCAAGGGCGCTGTTGGAAAAGAGGGGTAGCAGATGCGTGTTTCGTCGGTTGCACCGTTGGTGGTGGCGATGGTTGCCGGCTGCAGCAGTATTGCGCGTGCGGATGAGGAGGCGCGGATCACGGGTCCGCACGTTCATGAGAACCTTGCCGTGTACTTCGTCCATGGATCGAGCGCCGAAGGTCCGGTGCCGCTCACCCTGCAGGAGGCGCTCGCCAAGGACGCCGTGCAGGTGGTGGAAACCGGCCAGGTCAACGAACTGCAGATCGAGAACAGCGGGTCGGAGCCGGTCTTCATCCAGTCGGGCGACATCGTCAAGGGCGGCAAGCAGGACCGGGTGCTGACCGCCAGCCTGCTGCTGCCGCCGCATTCGGGGCGCGTGGGAATCGCCTCCTTCTGCGTTGAGCAGGGCCGCTGGTCGGCGCGCGGGGCGGAGGACCAGGCGCGGTTCTCGAGCGCCCGCGAGGCGATGCCCTCCATATCGGCGTTGCTCGCCATGGCCGCGCCCCCACCACCAGCGCCAACCCCCGAGCACGCGGGCCCGCAATTCGCGCAACGGACGGCGCACGACCCCGACGACGTCGCCGGCAAGCAGCGCAAGGTTTGGGAGGAAGTCGCCGACACGCAGCGCAAGCTCGAAAAACGGCTCAATACGGTGGTCGCCTCGCCGCTCTCGGGCTCTAGTCTGCAACTCGCGTTGGAGAATTCGACCCTCAGGCAGGCGCGCGAAGCATACCTTACGGCGCTGCAACCCGCCGCCGCGGAGGCGAGCGACATCGTCGGCTTCGTCGTGGCGATCAACGGGCGAATGCGCGCAGGCAGCGTCTATCCTTCGAACGCACTGTTCCGCAAGATGTGGGACAAGCAACTGGCGGCGGTGGTGACCGCGGCGATCGGCGACAAGGCGGTCGCATCATCGGCGCCCGCCGCGCCGGCGGCGCCGCAGGTGGTGGAGTTTCTCGCGCAGGCGGAAAAGGGCAGGGCCTACGAGCGCACGCTTCCCGCGGGGATGCGCCAGGAAACACGCGATGCCGAGGGCACGCTATACAACGAGGCGCGCGCGGCCGACGGCAATTGGGTCCACCGCAGCTATCTTGCGAAATAGCGCCGCGCCGGCGCACGTGGCGCTGGCGCAGGCGTAGCAGCCGAGCAGCTGGCCGGCCGCATCTGCCGCGCTGCCGCGACTGCGCCGGCTTCAGGATCGGCGCGGAAGGGATGCGTACGCCGGCGCCTCGGGCCAGAAGGTGCGCGCAACGGCGTTCACCGCATGCGGCGGTCCCGTCGTCAGCAGTGCCAGGAGCGGCTCTGCGGCGCTGTCGGCAATGTAATGGGGGTGGCGCAACAGATAGTCCTCCAGGCTATCGGCGACCAGTGCGGGCTGGGTCAGTAGCCGCGTCGCGTCCGGCAGGTGGTGGCGAAACAAATGCTCAACGAGGGGGTAGTGCGTGCAGCCGAGAATCGCGCGGTGCGGAGCTACGCCGCGGGTCTGGGCAAGCAGCGCGTGGACGGCCCGGGCAACGATCGCATCGAGCTCGTCCTCGGATGCGCCACGCTCGATGGCGCCGGCGAGTTCGGGACAGGTTTGCTGCACGACCGTCACCTTCGGGCAGCGCTTGCGGATCTCTTCCGGATAGGCGTGCGAGGCGACCGTGCGTGCCGTGCCGAATACGGCGATCACATCGCAGTTGTTCTTTTGCGGGTACTGCGGAGTCGTCACTGCCCAAGGCGTCTGCGTCGCGGCTTCGACGGTCGGAGCGACGATGCCGAGCACGTTGCGTCCGGCCCAGCCGCTGACCGGAAGCCAATGCCGTTGCAATGTTCTGGCGGCCACGCAGGTCGCGGTATTGCACGAAAGCAGCACGAGGCGGCAGCCGCGCTCGAACAGCGCATCGACCCCATTGCGCGTCAGCGCCACGATCTCGTGCGACGGGCGATTGCCGTAGGGGACATGACGGTGATCGCCAAGGTACACGAACGGCGTGTGCGCAAAGCGCTGCACCAGCGCGCGCAGCACGGTGAGCCCGCCATGCCCCGAATCAAACAGGCCGATCATCACCGTTGATCCTACGGCTACCGCCGCCGTGCCACGGCGGGCGCTTGCGCGCGGGCCATGGCGCGCAGCGCCGGTGTCACCAGTGCGTCATCAGTCGGCCTCGGCGGCGAGCAACTGCTCCATGGCCTTCAAGGCGTTCAGATCCGGCATGGCGACCATGTGATAACCGCAGTCGACGAAATGCACTTCCCCCGTCACTGCCCCCGCAAGATCCGATAGCAGGTACAGTCCCGCCCCGCCGACTTCGTCGAGCGTCGGAGTACGCTTGAGCGGCGCGTGGTCGCGCTGGTAGTTGAACAACATCCGCGCATCGGAGATGCCGGCGCCCGCCAGCGTGCGCATCGGACCGGCCGAAAGGGCGTTGACGCGGATGCCTTGCGCGCCGAAGTCGGCGGCGAGATAGCGCACCGAGGCCTCCAGCGCCGCCTTCGCGACGCCCATAACGTTGTAACAGGGCACCCAGCGCGTCGCGCCGCTGAAGGTCAGCGTCAGCAGCGACCCCCCGCGCGTCATCAGCGCGCTGGCGCGCTTGGCGATCTCGGTGAACGAGAAGCAGGAGATCACCATCGTGTTGACGAAGTTCTCGCGGGTGGTGTCGGCGTAGCGCCCGGAAAGCTCGCGGCGATCGGAGAAGGCGAGCGCGTGCACGACGAAATCGAGGCCGCCCCAGTGCTTCTTGATCTCGGCAAAGGTGTTGTCGACGCTCTTCAGATCCGTCACGTCGCAGTTGACGATGATCTCCGAGCCGAGCGACTGGGCGAGCGGCTTTGCCCGTCGCCCGAACGCCTCGCCCTGATAGGTGAACGCCAGTTCGGCACCGTGCGCCGCGAGCATGCGGGCGATACCCCAGGCGATCGAGCGGTCGTTGGCCACTCCCATGACCAAGCCGCGTTTTCCGGCCATCAATGCCCCGGGTTTGGCGAGGTCGATTGTCATCGTCTTCCACTCATGCGCTGTTGTCCCCAAAAAAGCGCCCCCCACGGGCGACGCCATCCTGCGAGCAAAACCTGTGGCTGTCGATGCCGACCCTGGGCCGCGCCCGCCTGGGCGCCGCCGCTTACGCGTCGCATCGTTTCAGCACCAGGCTTGCATTCGTACCACCGAAGCCGAAACTGTTCGACATGACGCAGTTAAGACGCACCCCGTCCAGCCGCTTGCGCACGATCGGTACATCGGCGAATTCCGCATCGAGTTCGTCGATATTGACGCTCTCGCAGATGAAACCGTTGTTCATCATCAGCAGTGAAAAAATCGCCTCCTGCACCCCGGCCGCACCGAGCGAGTGCCCGGTCAGCGATTTGGTGGAGGCGATCGGGGGTACGGCCGTCCCGAACACCTCGCGGATGGCCGCGATCTCGCGCTGGTCGCCGACCGGCGTACCGGTGCCGTGCGGATTGATGTAGTCGACCGTGCCGACCTGCTTGCCGTCGAAGCCCGCCAGGGCGATGCGCATGCAGCGCACGGCACCTTCTCCCGAGGGTGCCACCATGTCGAAGCCGTCGGAGTTGGCCGCGTATCCGGCGACTTCGCCGTAGATCTTGGCACCGGGTGCCCTGGCGCGCTCGAGCTCTTCCAGTACGACGACGCCAGCGCCGCCGGCAATCACGAACCCGTCGCGATCCTTGTCGAAGGCGCGGCTCGCCCGGGTTGGCGTGCCGTTGAACTTGGTCGACATCGCGCCCATGGCATCGAACAGTACCGATAGCGTCCAGTCGAGTTCCTCACAGCCGCCCGCAAACATCACGTCCTGCTTTCCCCACTGGATCATCTCGGCGGCATTGCCGAGGCAATGGGTCGAGGTAGCGCACGCGGAGGAGATCGAATAGTTGACGCCCTTGATCTGGAACGCCGTCGCAAGCGTGCCCGAGGCGCCCGAGCACATGCCCTTCGGCACCTCGAACGGGCCGATCTTCTTGGGGTCTTTGTCGCGGGCGATATCGCTGGCGCGCACGATGGCGCGGGTCGACGGACCGCCGGCACCCATGATGATGCCGGTGCGCTCGTTGACGATATCGCTGGGCTCGAGCCGCGCATCGCGTATCGCCTGGTCCATGGCGACGTAATTCCAGCCGACGCCTTCCTCCATGAAGCGGCGCGCCTTGCGCGGCACCATGGGCTCCCAGTCGATTTGCGGCTCGCCGTGCACCTGGCAGCGGAAACCGAGCTCGGCATACTTTTCTGCGCGGCGGATGCCGGACCTGCCCTCGCGCAGCGAGGCCAGCACCTCCTGCGTGCCGTTGCCAATCGAGGAGACGATGCCCATGCCGGTAACTACGACGCGTCGCATTGCAAACCTCTCTTCGTCTCTTGGCAATGCTGTACCGGATAGCGGCTCCCGCCGGCATCCCTCACGCTGCGGCGGGTTGCTCACCGCCCGCGAACAGCCCGACCCGGAGATCGGTCGCCGCATAGATAACCTCTCCGTCGGCCTTGACGACGCCATCGGTGATGGCAAGCTTGAGCCGGCGCAATATCACGCGCTTGAGGTCGACGACGTACTGCACGGTCTTGATCGTGGGCACGACCATGCCGGTGAACTTCACCTCGCCGACGCCGAGCGCGCGCCCCTTGCCGGGAGCCCCGAGCCAGCCGAGGAAGAAGCCGGTCAGCTGCCACAGGGCGTCCAGGGGCAGGCAACCCGGCATCACCGGGTCACCCTTGAAGTGGCACGCCCACAGCCAGTCGAGGCAGGGATTGCCGGCGATCTTGAGCTCGGCGACGACCTGGCCCTTGCCGTGCGCCCCGCCGGTCTCCGTGATGTTGGAAATGCGATCGAACATCAGCATTGGCGGCAACGGCAGCTGGGCGTTGCCGGGTCCGAACAGCTCGCCGCGGGCGCACGTCAGCAGGTCCTGGTATTCGTAGCTTGTCGGACGTGCGCCCATCACCCTCTCGATCTCCTGCCACCCGCTGCACGGCCGATCATGGTGCAAAGAATGTCTTGCGTCGCTTCCAAGCCGATCGGCGGTTTCCTAGCACAATCGTCGGGCCGCCAAAAGGCGTGCCCAGCATTTCCTGCGCTCAGCGCGCGGGGATGGCGGCGCCATCGGCCGCATTGCGAGCGAAACTGTGGCGGCCTATACTTGTCGGTACATAGGCGTCGCCTTAGAAAGGACGCAGAGCGGTACGGGCGCGGCCGCGCGCCCTGCCCGAAGCGTCCGAGCCCGAAGCAAAGCACTCTAGCCGAGCGCCTTAGTCGAGGCGCCATGACCGAAGCGCCCCAACCGAAGCGCCATGACCGAAGCGCCATAGCCGATCCCGACGCCTATCCGATGCCAAGCGCAACCAACATCCCCCGCAACCAGTCCGGCAGCCGGCGCAGTGCGGCAGACATGCTCGAGGCCGCTGGCCTGCGGCCGACCCGCCAGCGCATCGCCCTCGCTACCTTGCTGTTTGGCAGTGGCGATCGGCACGTCAATGCCGAGATGCTGCACGAGGAGGCGGTCCGGTCGGGCGTGCGCGTCTCGCTTGCGACCGTCTACAATACCTTGCATCAGTTCGTGCGAGCAGGATTGCTGCGCGAGATAGCCATCGGCGGCCAGCGCGCGTATTTCGACACCAACACCTCCAACCACAACCACTTCTTTCTCGAGGCGGAAGGCAGGCTGGTCGACATCGTCGGCAGCGGGATTGCCGTCGTCGGCCTACCGGAGCCGCCCGAGCATCTCAAGATCTCCCACATCGACGTCGTGGTGCGCCTGATCGCCAAGTGAGCGCTGCTGGCGCGGCGCTGCCACCCCGCGAATGCGAGCCTAGTTGATCACCTCGCCCTGATAGGCGCCCCACAGCTTTGCCTGTTCGATGTAGCCGCGAAAGCTGCCGATCGA
>JBPYEF010000147.1:0-4878 GCA_051985875.1 Hyphomicrobiaceae bacterium | reverse complement strand
CGAGCTTGCTAAGGTTTGCAGGGTTGATGCTGGCAAAACTCTTCCCCTCCGCTGGTGCCACCCAGCGGCCGCCGATGAATAGACCGCGCGGCGTGAAAGCGATGTTGGGAGATTGCATGGCACACCTCAGGGCAGAATCGCGGCGCGCAGCACGTTGCGTGCGGACGCCTTATGAAAGGCATGGGTGAGATCCTCGAGTGCGAACTTGGCATCGACGAGCTCGGCGAACGGAAAGCGCCCGCGGTTGGCAAGCACGAACTCGAGCGCCTGAACGAGGTGACGCGGGTGATAGTTGTGGATGCCGCGCACGCTGAGCCAGCGCCGGAGCAGCACGTTGGCGTCGATCGTCACGTTGGCACCGGGATTGACGAGGCCGCCGAGCACGTAGCGTCCTCCCGTGCGCAGCATGGCAAGCCCGTCGGCGATCACTTCGGGAACACCGCACACCTCGATCGCCGCATCGGCGCCGTCGGGCCTGCACAGCGCGCGCACCTCGGCGACGAGGGAAGCGGCGCCGCGACCCGCGGCGGCGGCAAAGTCGAGCGTGTGGTCGGCACCGAATTTGCGGGCGATGGCAAGTCGCGCCGGCACGGAGTCGATGCCGATCACCACCCGGGCGCCGCGCGCCTTGGCCATGGCGCAGCCGTAGAGACCGAGCAGGCCGAGCCCCTGGATGACCACGGCATCGCCGAGGCCGATTTGCGCGGCCTCGGTCACCGCCGCCATGGTGGCGACCCCGCAGTTCAGCGGCGTTGCCTCCTCATCGCTCAGCTCCGGGGGCAGCTGCACGATCGCCGTCCCCGGCATGATGTAGCAGTACTCGGCAAACCCGCCGAGGAAGTGCGGGTCTTGCTCGGCCAGCTCATGGCCGTATTTGCGCAACCCCGGACACTTCTGCGGCATGTCCAGCACGTCGCGATGGTAGCAGGGGCCGTCGCAGAAGTACTCGCTCCAGGTGATGCGGTCGCCGACCCGCAGGCTCGCCCCGCGCATGTCCTGCGCCGCGCCCCCGATCTCCGCGACGATGCCGATGATCTCGTGGCCGAGAATGCCGGGGCAGGGATTGGGGCGCCGGCCTTCGTAGGAGTGGATGTCGGAGCGGCAGATGGTCGACATCGTCACCTTGACGAGCACCTCGCGCTCGCGCACGGGGCGCAGCGGGTAGCGCTTGATTGCGAACGGCGCGTTCGGCGCCACGTACACGGCCGCCCTGGCGGTGCGGGTCATGTTGCTCTCCTGCCCTGCCGATGGCGTGCTACGTCCGGCGCACGCGGTCGGGGGCTCCGCGCGCCGCCGCGCCCTTCAGATCGCCGCGCCGTTGATGGCAAAATCGAAGATATGGAAGTTCTTCAAGCCCCCGCGCGCCGCCCGCGCCGCGAACACCTCGTACACAGGATGGTTCAGCACGAAGGGCACCCTTGCTTCCGCCAAGCCGCCGTGCGTGCGCAGTCGGTGCCCGGCGAGCGCGCGCATATCGTGCCGCGCCGGGCTCGTGCCGATGCACGTCGGCGCATCGGAGATCACGACCACATCCCCCTCGCGGTCGATCGGCAGGTCGAAGGTGCGCGCCGCGGTCTCCCTGTCGCAGGCGAGCTGCACGCCGGGCAGGCTGCGCGCCACGGCGATCACCTGCTCCGGCGCCACCTTGCCGTTGCAGTAGACGCGCACGAAGCTACCGAGCGATCCGTGATGGGCGACGAAGTAGTCGGTGATCGGGCAAATGACCGTGGTCGCCTCTTTGCCGAATGCCGCATCGAGCACGTCCTGCAGCCAAATCACGTTTGGCGTGGCATCGCTGTGCGATTTGTCGTTCATGCCGTGATCGGCTGTCAGTGCCACGATCGCGCCGAGGGCATCGAGCCTGGCAAACAGCGCGTCCATGCTCCGGTGGTAGGCGTCGGATTGCGGTGTGCGCGGGGCATAGGCGTGCTGCACGAAATCGGTCAGCGACAGGTACATGAGGTCGGGCCGGCGCTCCGCGAGCAACCGCACGCCCGCCTCCAGCACAAACAGCGACAGCTCGGGTGAATACATGTGCGGCAAGGGTTGGCCGACGAATTGCGGCACGTCGGCGATGCCGTTCTTCTCGAGCGTGCAAGCGTCGGCCTTTTCCGATGAAAAGGCGATGGCGCCGTGCGCGGCGTCGAGGTCCTTGCCAAGCTGCGCACACAGCTTGTCCTTGGCGGTGATGGCCACCACCCTGGCGCCGGCCGCGGCGAACACCGCAAGGATGGTGGTTGAGCGCATCAGCTCGGCGCCGGTCATCACCACGGCACGGCGGGTGTGCGGCTCAAGGTAGAAGTTGCCGGAAATGCCGTGGATCGACGGCGGCGACCCCGTGATGATCGAGACGTTGTTGGGGCAGGTGAAGCTCGGGATCACGCATTCGGCAGTGGTGCTGAAGCCCTGGCGCACGAAGCGGGCCAGCGTCGGCATGATGCCATCCTCAAGCGCGGCGTCGAAATAGGCGGGATCGCCGCCGTCGACGCAGACGACGACGACGGGGCGCTTGGGCCAGCGATAGCGCACGCCGTTGAGCCGCACTTCCCGCGCACTGTCCATGTTCTCACACCCCGGATAAGCACAAGTCAGCAAGGACAACGCACCAAGGACGACAGCGAAATGGTCGCGGCGCGGGACTGGCGCCTTGCGCGCAGGCTAGGGCCGCGGGCATTATCTGTAAAATGGGGTTTTTGACACAATCCATCGATCTCATCAATGCATCAACCCATGCATCACCATTGGCTCGCCGCCTTCCACGCCGTCTTCGCGGCGGGCGGCTTCACGGCAGCAGCCAGGCGTCTCAACGTCGGCCAGCCGACCGTGTCGACCCACGTGCGCGCGCTTGAGGAGCACTTCGGGGTCGAGCTGTTCCACCGCCGCGGCAGGACTGTCGAGCCGACCGAGGTCGGCAAGCTGCTGGCGACGATCACCGGGGGCATGTTCGGCCATGCCGACGAAGCGATCCGCCTGCTCCGCGCCGCGCACGCACTCGAGGCCGGTTCGCTGAAGATCGGGGCGATCCGGCCGTCGGATGTGATGGAGATCGCCGCCGAGTTGCGCGCCGAGCACCCCGGCCTCAGGCTTGTCGTCACGCTCGCTTCCGAGCCGGCGGTGCTCGAAGGGCTTGCGAACTTCGCCTTCGACGTCGGGGTGATCGGCAGCGCGCCGCGCGAAACGCGCTTCTTCTGCCAGTTCTACAACCGTCACCGCATTTTGATCGCCGCCCCGGCCGGCCATCCCCTGGCGCGCCGCCGTGCAATCGGCATCGAGGAACTCGCAGGGCAGGACTTCATCATGCGCGCACCTGGGTCGACGACACGCGCCGCCTTCGATGCCGCACTCGAGGCGGCGGGCATAACCATCCGGCCCGTCATGGAGACCAACAACCGCGAGGCCGTGAACACCGCCATCCAGCAGGGGATCGGCATCGGGGCGATCTCCGAACCGGAAATCGTCGCCCACCCGCGGGTAAAGGTCCTCAATCTCAAGAATGCGCGGCTGTTCAACCTTGCCTACGTGGTCTGCCTCGCCGAGCGCCGCCGGCGGCCGCTGATCGCCGGCTTTCTGCGCGCGGCGCAGAAGCGCGCGCGGCGCTGAGGGTTTGCGCTCCCTGCTGGCCATCAATGTGCCTTGCGCACGCTGCGCATTAGGCGCAAGGCTGCCGGCGCGGAAGAGGGGATGTGCGCATGCGGCTGTTGTTCCTCAACCCCAATACCAGCGTCGCCCTCACCGAGCGTGGTGCGGCGCTTGCGCGCCGGGTGGCACGCCCGGACACGCAGATCATCCCGGTTACGGCGCGCTTCGGCGCGCGCTACATAGCCACCCGCGCCGCGGCGGCCATTGCCGGCCACGCGGCGCTCGACGCCTTCGCCCATACGCAGGACGACTGCGACGCGGTGCTGCTCGCCTGCTTCGGCGACCCTGGGTTGCTGGCGCTGCGCGAACTTGCTCCGGTGCCGGTCGTCGGCATGGCCGAGGCTTCCTGTCACGCGGCAGCCGTGCTCGGGGGCAAGTTCGCGATCGTCACTGGAGGGCATCGCTGGGGTCCGATGCTCGAAGAGTGCGTGGCGGCGATGGGGCTCGCGCCGCGGCTTGCCGCGGTACGCACGACCGCGCCGTCAGGGGCCGAGATCGCCACCGATCCGGCAGCAGCCCTCCCCGCGCTCATCGGCGCATGCACCGCGGCAGTAGAGGCCGACGGCGCCGAGGCGGTGATCCTCGGCGGCCTCGGGCTCGCCGGCGTTGCCGAGCAGATCGCCGATCGCGTGCCGGTTCCCGTGATCGACGGCGTCATTGCCGGGGTTCTCGCCGCCGAGGCGGCCGCCCGCCTCAAGGCGGGCAAGGCGGAGCAGGGTTCGTTCGCACCGACCACGGCGACGGCGACCTCGGGGCTCTCGCCGGCCCTTGCCGCCCGCCTCGCCGGCGGGCCGGATTCGTAAGCACGCGTCAAGCCTGGGTGGGCTGCTGGCCTCGCATTCGCATGCGTGCGCCGCTGCTCCCCGACCGTCGCCCGCAGCGAGGCGACGGCCTTGCGGATGTGCTCGCGCTCCTGCTGGCCGCCGGACAGCGCGGCGATCGCGCGAGTGGCGTAATCTCCCATCGCCACCAAACCGAGCATCGCCTGCGCCCTGGCATGGCGCGTGCGCTTGGGAATCCCGAGCATCTTCAGGCTGAAGGCGACGTTGTCGAGCACGGAGAGGTGGGGAAAGAGAGCATAGTTCTGGAACATCATCGCCGTACCGCGCTTGGCGGGAGGCACATGCGTGATATTGCTCCCCCCGAGCACGATGTCCCCGGAAGAGACGGCCTCGTGCCCGGCGATCGCGCGCAAGGTCGAGGTCTTGCCGCAGCCGGAAGGGCCGAGCAGGCAGCAAT
>JBPYEF010000146.1:0-8145 GCA_051985875.1 Hyphomicrobiaceae bacterium | reverse complement strand
CATCCGAAAGCCCGATGGGGGACCCCGATCGCGGGATCGCACCCGAGGGTTCGCCTCGCGGGGACACGACCCCCCGCGCCCCGCTCTCGCGCCGACAGCACCGTTCGCACTTGCGCGCGCGCAGCCCCGTGCTATGAGACGCGCGTGCCTCGGCTCCCCTCCTTGCCGCCTTTCTCGGATAGCACCGAGCCCAACGGGATATATGGAAATTCCGAGTGGGCTAGTCAAGTATGTTCCGCGCGCCCGCTGCCCCGCCGTGGCGCCAGGGCACAGCCCACGCCCCCAACTTCGGAAAGATCACCGCTGCATGCCTGAGCTGATCATCAACGGGCCCGCGGGCCGCCTTGAGGCGCGCTACCACCACGAGGCTCGCGCCAACAGCAAGATCGCCCTCATCCTGCACCCGCACCCGCAGTTCGGGGGCACGATGAACAACCAGGTCGTCTACCACCTCTACTATCTGTTCGTGCAGCGGGGCTTTTCCGTTCTGCGCTTCAATTTTCGCGGCGTGGGCCGCAGTCAGGGGTACTTCGACAATGGACCGGGCGAGCTCGCCGATGCCGCCTCGGCACTCGATTGGCTGCAGCTGCAGAACCCCGATTCCCCGGTGTGCTGGATCGCCGGCGTGTCGTTCGGCACCTGGATTGCCATGCAGCTGCTGATGCGCCGCCCGGAGATCGACGGCTTCATTTGCGTCGCTCCACCCGCCAACCTCTACGACTATTCCTTCCTCGCACCCTGTCCCTCCTCGGGCCTGATGGTCAACGGCGACAAGGACCGCGTGGTGCCGTCCCAGTCGGTTGCCGAGCTTGCCGCCAAGACCAAGGTACAAAAGGGCGTCAAGATCACGCACGTCATCGTCCCCGAGGCCAACCACTTCTTCCAGGACCGGATCGAGGACCTGATGACGGTGGTCGGGGAGTTTCTCGACCGGCGCATGCAGGAGATGGAAGAGGAGCGCCGGCGCGCGTGAACCGCCGTTGCCTGCCGCCTTCAGCAGGCGCTCCCCGCCGGGCACAACACGCCCCCCGTCAAGGGTGCGGCGACGCCGGTTGTGCCGGGAAAACTCAGGGGCAGCCCCTTGAGTGAACGTACCGCGAGATAGGCCCAGGCCTCCGCCTCGAGCGCATCGCCGTCTATACCCACCGCCTCCGCCGGAGCAACGGCCGCCTCGATGCGTGCCGCGAGCATCGTCATCAGCGTCCTGTTGCGCCGACCCCCGCCGGCGACGATCCACAGCGCGGCCGGCTCGGGAAAATGCTCGCGTGCGCGCGCGATGCTGGCGGCGGTAAGCGCGGTGAGCGTCGCCGCGCCGTCGGCCGGCGACAGCCCCTCGATCGCTTGCAAGCCAAAGGCGTTGCGGTCGAGCGACTTCGGCGGCGGTGCGGCGAAATAGGGATCGCGCAGATAGCAGGTCAGGTGGGCTTCGCTCACCCGCCCGGTTGCCGCCAGTGCGCCGTCGGCATCAAACGCCAGCGCCTGCCGCTGGCGCACGAAGTCGTCGATCAGGGCGTTGCCGGGTCCGGTGTCGAAGGCCAAAAGCCTGCCGCCCATGCCGATAAATGTGACGTTGGCGACGCCGCCGATGTTGACGAAGGCGACCGGTCGATCGGGAACTGCGGCCGCAAGCGCGCGGTGATAGACGGGCGCTAGCGGCGCGCCCTCGCCACCGGCCGCACAGTCGGCCGCCCGCATGTCGCAAACCACGTCGATCCCCGTCAGCCGTGCGAGCCGCGGCCCGTCGCCGATCTGCACCGTCAGCCCGCGCGCGGGCGCGTGCAGCACCGTGTGCCCGTGAAAGCCGATCACGGCGACGTCGCGCGGCGCGATGCCGTGGGCGTTGAGCAGACCCTGCACCGCCCGAGCGTGGTGCTCGGTCAGCTCGCCCTCCACGGCAGCGAGCGGCGGGGTGCGGGCCTGACGGTCGGTGAGCGCGCGCGCCGCATCGACTGCGGCGGCCAGCCGTGCGCGGAAGTCCGCGGCGTAGGCGACGGACAAGGCCGGGCCGCGCACGAGGAGTTGCTCGCCGTCGGTGGTGATCGCGGCGACGTCGATGCCGTCCATCGACGTGCCGCTCATCAAGCCGATGGCACGCATCGTCTTGCCCATCAGGTGCACCTGTGCTTTCTCCTGAGCCGGATCGGTGTGCCCGGCGCTCGGGCGCGCCGGGACGTCCACCCGCGCCGGGCACAGCGTCGGACGGGGCTCGGACGCGCGCTCAAGGGTAGAAGCGCACGTCGCAGCGGAGCAAGCCGCAGGGTTCCCGCCCGCCCGCCGCCAGCAAGCGGCCGCGGTTGTGTCGTCCGGCGGCAGCGGGCCGCGGGACGCGCGCACGGTCCCCCGCCGCGGCGCTGGCGGCAAGCCGCGGCGGATGCAGGAAGCGAGCGCACATGCGAGCGGCAGCGAGCTGAGCCATGAGCACGTACCGATCCGATTTCCTCAACGTGCTCGATCAGCGCGGGTTCATCCACCAGTGTTCGGACTTTGCCGGGCTCGATCGGCTCGCCGCCGGGCGGCAAGCGATCGGCTACGTCGGTTACGATTGCACGGCGCCATCGCTGCATGTCGGCAACTTCCTGACCATCATGATGCTCTACTGGCTGCAGCAGTCGGGCAACAAGCCGATCACGCTGATGGGTGGCGGTACGACGCGCGTGGGAGATCCTTCCGGCAAAGACGAGACGCGCATGGTGCGGCCGATCGCGGAGATCGAGGCCAACAAGGAGAGCATCAAGGGCGTGTTTGCAAAGATCCTGCGCTTCGGCGCGGGCGCGAGTGATGCGGTCATGCTCGACAACGCCGAGTGGCTGACGCAGCTCAACTACCTCGAGATGCTGCGCGACATCGGCCGGCATTTCTCGGTCAACCGCATGCTCACGATGGACTCGGTGCGCCTGCGCCTCGAGCGCGATCAGGAGATGAGCTTCATCGAATTCAACTACATGGTGTGCCAGGCCTACGACTTCGTCGAGCTGGCGCGGCGCAGCGGATGCAACCTGCAGATGGGCGGCTCCGACCAATGGGGCAATATCATCATGGGCGTCGATCTTGGGCGGCGCATGGGCACTCATCAACTCCTTGCCCTGACAACCCCGCTGCTCACCGCCGCGTCCGGCGCGAAGATGGGAAAGACGGCTGCGGGTGCCGTGTGGCTCAACGCCGAGCAATGCAGCCCCTACCAGTTCTGGCAGTACTGGCGCAACGTCGAAGACGCCGACGTCGTTCGCTTCCTCAAGCTGTTCACGACGCTGCCGCTCGGCGAGATCGACAGGCTGGCGGCATTGCAGGGCGCCGAGATCAACGTCGCCAAGAAGGTGTTGGCAACCGAGGCGACAGCGCTGCTGCACGGCCGCGAAGAGGCGGATGCGGCCGCGCGCACGGCCGAAGAGACGTTCGAGCAAGGCGGGCGATCCAGCGGCCTGCCGACCGTGGCGATCGCCGCGCACGAGCTCGCGGCGGGCATCGGCGTGCCCGCGGCATTCCTCAAGACCGGGCTCGTCAAGTCGCGCAGCGAAGCGCGGCGGCAGATTGCCGGCGGCGGCCTGCGCGTCAACGACACACCGGTCAGAGACGAGAATGCGAAGCTGACGCAGAGCGACATCAACGGCGGCGTGATCAAGCTGTCGCTCGGCCGCAAGCGGCACGTCCTGCTGCGTCCCGAGTGAGATCGCAAACACTGGCTCGGCTAGACGGCGCTCGCCGCGTCGAGCGCTTGGCGGGCGTCCGCATCGAGCTCGAGCCGCGTCGCTTTGATCAGATCGTCCAGCTGCTCGAGATTGGTGGCGCTGGCGATCGGCGCGGTGATGGCCGGTCGCTGCATCAGCCAGGCGAGCGCGACGTGCACCGGCTTGGCGTGCAATCGGGCGGCGACGGCGTCGAGCGCCCCCAGGATGCGCCGCCCGCGTTCATTGAGGTAATCGGGCATGCGCGCACCGCGCGGGCTCTTGGCGAAATCCACGGGCGTGCGGTACTTGCCGGTCAGGAAGCCGGCGGCGAGGCCGTAGTAGGGGATGACGCCGACGTTCTCCTTGAGGCACAGCGCGGCAAGGTCTTTTTCGAATGCTGCGCGATCCGCCAGGTTGTAGAGCGGCTGCAGGCTCTCGTAGCGCGGTAAGCCGGCTTCGGCGCTCGTTCTGAGCGCGGCGGCGAGCCGCGGGGCCTCGTAGTTGGAGGCACCGATCACCCGCACCTTGCCCTGCTCGATCAGCCGCCGATAGGCAGACAGCGTCTCCTCCAGCGGCGTCCCGGAATCGTCCGTGTGCGATTGATAGAGATCGATGTAGTCGGTCTGCAGGCGCCGCAGCGAGTCCTCGACGCGGGCGATTATGTAGTCCTTGGCCAGCCCACGCCCGATGCCCGGCATTTCGATGCCGACCTTGGTGGCGATGATCACCTTGCTGCGCCCACCGCGCAGCTTCAGCCACTTGCCGATGATCGTCTCGGATTCCCCGCCCCGATGGCCGGGAACCCACTTGCTGTAAACGTCGGCGGTGTCGATGCAGTCGAAACCGGCGGCGAGAAAGCCGTCGAGCAGGCGAAACGACATCGCTTCGTCCGCCGTCCAGCCGAACACGTTGCCGCCGAACACCAAAGGCGCGATGTGCAGCTGAGAATTGCCGAGCTTGCGCTTGTGCATGGCGAGCGCCCCCTTCCTCGCTGGGATAACGGCCCGCACCATGCATGAAGCCGGCCCGGTTCGCAATTGCGACCCAAGCGCCGCTAGCGCCCGCTGCCTGCGGTTTCGCTCGTCACCGACCAGCTGCCGCCGACCTCCGGCAGCGGCACGGAAAGGGGAGGCGCTGCGGTCGACACGCTGGTCGGCGGAGCGCTCGAGGAGCGGGTAGCCTCGCCGTGCCGAGGGGGCCCGTCACGCGGCAACACGTGCGGGTCCTCAGGGGTCATTTGGAACAGCTCGCGGAATATGCCGGGCGTGATCAGGGAAAGGGGGTTCATCACCACCTGCGGATCGCGCATCGAGCCCTGAATGGCAAAGGTCACGCCGAACACGCCTTCCCCGCGCGGTCCCGTCAGCAGCGGTCCAAACACCGGCAGATCGGCCGGCACGCGCATCAGTCCGGACATCGGCACGTAGGTGCCACCAACATCCAGTGTCTGCGCGCGGAAATCGACCTTGCCACGCAGCGAGGCACTGACCAGCGGACCGTTGATGACGGCGTCGTGCATCACGAATTGGCCGTGGCCGACGGAAAACGGCGCGCGCAGGATCTCGAAGTCGAACTGCTCGCGCACCACGGTGCGCCGCGCGCCGGCCTCGCGGGTACTTTCGCCGTTCTGCACCATGCTGGTGACGATCGGGTCGCCGAGGACGACGAAGTCGCGCGCCCATAGCGTGCCGGTCCGCTCCGCCGCACCCTGGCCGTCGAGATTGACCTCGAGGTTCATCACGCCACCGACGGCGTTGGGATAGAAGCCAATGGTCTTGAAGATCTGTCCGGCGTCCGCCGATTCCGCGCGCAACCGCCGCGGCTGGCCCGCAGCCGGCCGGAGCGCGGCGGTAAATGCCTTGCCGCCTTCCTGCACGCCGTGCACCTCGAGGCTCGTCAGCTTGTTGAGGCGCTTTTGCAGGTCGATGCGCACATTGCGCAGCGCGCTGTCCGAGAAGCCGACGACGGTGTCGATTTCGGCGTGCAGATCAAGGCCCGGCCGCAGCTTGTTGTCGCGCTCGGTATGGCCGACGTCGAAGAAGGAGCGGAACAGATCGCGCCCGTCGTAGGTCGGACCCTTGGCCGTGACGTCCCACACGCCGTCGGGCCGCATCTTGCCCTGCGCCGACAGGCTGGAGACGACGTTGAGCGAAAAATTCGGGAAGCGAAACTCCTTCGCCTTGTTGTCGGCGCCGATGCCCATCCAGCCCTCGATGGCAACGTTCTCCCCGACCATCCTGACGTTGTGCAGCTCGAGCGGATAGGCACCGCTGCCCTTCGCGGCGTCGAACTCAAACACGCTTGGCCGGCCCTTGGGCTTGCTCCAGGCAATGCTGTCGAGGGTCACCTCCGCGCCGAGCAGATCGGCCCGCACGTGCACCTGGTTCTCCACCTGCGTGTCCTGGCCGAACGACACCTCGATGCCCACCTCCCCGGCCACGAGATCGTTGATGTCGAGCCCAAGCTGCGTGCGGTCAGCATCGTCGAGGGTGGCGGTGATGCGGCCTGGAGGCTGCTTGTCGGGCGGCACATCGAAAACGTGTTGCAGGTAGGCCTTCGCCGGCACGCCGTTGACGAGCAAATCGCCCTTGACCTCGACCGCCGCTGCCGTGACATCGACCGCCAAGCTGGCGCCGGTTATGTCGTAGCCCGCCATCACCTGCCGCACCCGTCCCTCGCTGATGCGCGCCTTGCCCTCGAGCTTGACGTCGCGCACGCTCACCTCATCCTCGAGCGGGAGTGCGACCGCAAGTTGGGCCTCGAGCTTGCCGTCGACAGTGGTAGCGGAGAGGCCGTAAGGCTGCAGGGAGGCCAGCGTTTCCGCGTCGAGCAGCTGCAGTGCCGCTGGCGCGGATCCCTGCACCTTGACGGCGAGGTGTCCTACGCGCGGCGAGGGCATGGTCATGTCGACCGCAAATGTGCCCTTGAGCGCCAGACGGCGGCCGTCGGGCAGCGCCAGGGCGGCGTCCGGCACGCTCAACTCGAGCTGCTGCTCGTCGAGGCGCAGCAGCGCGCGCGGCGCTTCTAGCGCCGGCCAGCCGTCCTCAAGGGCGAACGTCAGATCGGAGCCCTCAAGCGTGAGCGCGCTCTGCCCGCCGTCCGCGCGCCGGCCAGAGCCGCCGCGGCCCTCGTCACCGTGCGCGAGGTGAAAGGTTCCACCCTCGATGCGCCCACGCACCAATCGTTCGACCACCCAGCGACGCGTGCGCGGCGCAGCCGCCGAGGGCCACAGCGTCTTGAAGACGTCGGCGGACATCGCGCCGATTCTGCCGTCGACCCGCAGCTTGGTCGCCCCTGCGAGGTCGGCGATCTCGCCTGCTGCGCTGAGCTCGGCGCCCCCGGCCTTGAGAACGAAGGCGCTGAGCTCGAGGCGTGCGCGGTCGGGTGAGAACGTCCCCCGCGCCGACCAATCATCGATCTGCAGCCGCTGCAGCTGCGGGGGCTCGACACCGAGCCAGCCGCCGGCACTCTTGAGCTCCCAGGCCCAGCCGCCCCCCTGTTTGGCATGCACCATCGCGCCCGTGAACTGCACGCGGCTGTCGCCCCATACCAGGGCGGATGGCTCGACCTCGAAGCGTGCGGCGGCTCGGCTGTAGGCCAGCACCAAGTGAGCGCCGTCGATGTGCAGTGGATGTTCTCCCAGTCCCGGGAGTACGAGGTTGCCGGGCGCGGCGTCGATCGCGATCTTGCCGCTCTCGATCTCGCCGCGATTAGTGATCGTCAGGTGCACGTCCCCCCACACCGGAGCGTCCACGCCCTCAAGCACCCCGAGCTGGGGCACGCTGAGCGCCAGCGCCCGCGGCACCAACCCCTGTACCGAGGCCTCAAGCTGCAGATCGTTGGCGGAGTCGCTCTCCGAGCTGCGGAAATTCACCGTCCAAGGCCCGGCGAGGGAGTCGACCTTGATGCGGCCGGCGATCGAGCTGTGCGTGCGGTGGTGGTCGAGGTCCACGCGCAGCTCGGGGATGCGCCACACGCTCCTGCGGCTGCCGTTGTCGATGATCAGGGTCGCGGACTTGAGGCCGAGTTCGCGCAGGTAGGCACCGGCATGCTCACGGCGGCGCGCACGACCCGAGGCCTCCGAGAGGACCTTGACGAGATCGATGCGGCCAAGCTCGCCACCACTGCGCTCACTGGGATTGCGCTCATTGGGCGCGGCGGCGGGTGCGCGGGCCGGCCCCGCTGCCCGGGCAGGCTCGCCCTCCTCGCGATCCCCGGGACGGGAAAAGGCCAAGGACACGGTGCCGTCCTCGCCGTAGAGGAGCAGCAGACGCGGCGAAATCAGATCGACACTCTCTGGCGCCAGGCGGCCGCTGAGCAGCGCGGGCTGGCTGAGCGATACCGACGCGCTCGGTGCCAGCGCCAAGGGCGTGCCGGAGGCGTCGCTGACGCGCACGTTGCTGAGTGCGAATTCCAGATGCCCGTCGGCTCCGAGGCGCACGGCCGCCTCGGCGATTTGCACGCGCATGCCGGCGCCTTC
>JBPYEF010000145.1:0-5549 GCA_051985875.1 Hyphomicrobiaceae bacterium | reverse complement strand
CTGCCGGTGGTCATCGGCCGCACGCAGCAGGAAGCCGAGGAGAAGGCCGGGTTCCTGCAACAGATGCTGCATCCCGACGTCGGCCTGTTCCGCTTGGGCACCGACCTCGAGGTCGACCTTTCGGATCTGCCGCTCGACGAGCCGATCCCCGAGCATCGGCTGCCGAAGAGTGCGAATTTTCACAAGGCGTTTTTCGACGGCATCATGCGCATCATACGCGAGGAGAACCCGACCTTGCGGCAGCTGTATTTGCGCTACGAGCGCGGGCGCAAGACGATCAAGGGCACGGCTTCGCACATCGCCGATGTCATGGAGCAATGGTTTACCATGCCGGCCTGCGACGGCTTCATGATGCAATTCCACGTGCTGCCCGCTGGCCTGGACGAGTTCGTAACCGGCGTCGTTCCGGAGCTGCAGCGACGCGGCCTGTTCCGCAGGGATTACGAGGGCAGGATGCTGCGCGATCATCTCGGCCTGCGGCGTCCGGCCAATCCCAACACCACGCATGCCACCGACTAGCAGCCACTCACAGAAGGAAGCACCGCAATGTCCCGCAGCGCCCTGGCCTTGCTCCTGTTCCTGCTGCCTGCCAGCGTGCTGGCGCAAGCGCCACAGCTGGTTGAGCCCGGCAAACTGACCTGGGGCAGCTCGCCGACATTCGTGCCATTCGAGTTCATGCGCGACGGCAAGCCCTTGGGATTCGACGTGGACCTGATGGACGTGCTCGCCAAGCGCATCAATCTGACTTCCAACATGATGGGTATGGAGTTCAAGGGCGTGATCCCGGCCCTGCTCGGGCACAGGATCGATGTCGGCGTCAGTGGTCTCTACGTCACGCCCGAGCGGCTGCAGGTGGCGGACTTTATTCCCTACGTGATCGTCGGCAACCAGATCGTCGTGCAGAAGGGCAACCCCAAGCACATCTCCGGTCGCGACGGGCTGTGTGGGTTGAAGGCGGCCGTGCCGGTCAATACCGCGTTTGAGGCCTCTACCAAGCAGCTGAGCGCCGACTGCAAGGAGAAGGGCAAGCCGGAGATCGACATCCTGTCGCTGCCGGGCAGCAACAACGTCGCCCTCGCCCTCTCGCAGGGCCGGGTGGACGCGGCGCTGAACTCGACCGCAACCATCGCCGCGATGATGGGCGAGAGCCCCGAAAGCTATGAGCTGGCCGGGGATGCCTTCGACGCCAATACCAAGGTCGGTATCGCCCTGCGCAAGGACAGCGGGGTGCTGAAGGCGCAGCTGGAGCAGGCATTGCAAGCGATCGTCAAGGACGGAACCTATGCCGGGCTGCTGAAAAAGTGGAACCTGCCGGAGAAGGCTTCGGCATTCTGATCGCGCCAAATGACCCTGTTTCAGCCCGCCACCTTCGTCCACTATCTCCTGAGTTTCGATTACGCGGCGGCAGCGGTCAACACGCTCTGGATCAGCCTGGCAGCGCTGATCCTCGGCCTGATGGTGGGATTGCTCCTCGCGGTGCTGCGCGAGACGGGTCTAGCCGTGCTTGGCGGCCTCGTCCGCTTCTATCTTTGGCTGTTCCGCGGAACGCCGGTGCTGCTGCAGATCGTGTTCGCGTTCAATGTGCTGCCCGCCTTTGGCGTGGTGCTGCCGGGCTTCGTTTGCGCCGTGCTCGCGCTCGGCCTCAACGAGGGCGCCTACATGGCCGAGATCATGCGTTCGGGCATCCTGGCGGTCGGGCAGGACCAGCGTGACGCGGCGCGCGCCCTCGGTCTGCGGGAGGGGCAGATCATGCGGCTCGTGGTCCTGCCGCAAGCGTTCCGCATCATCATTCCGCCGATCGGCAACCAGTTCATCGGTATGCTGAAGCTGTCGGCGCTGGTGTCGGTGATTGGCGTGCGCGAACTGCTGCTGGTGGCCGACCAATCCGCCTCCTACAATTTCCGCTATCTCGAGGCGCTGTCGGCGGCAGCGATCTACTACCTGGTCCTGACCAACATCTTCATGGCCGTGCAGAGCCGTATCGAGCGGGCGCTGATCCGCGAGCCGGCCAAGCGGTCCCGCGGCGGCGGTACGCCGACGCCGGCCTGAAGCCCGAAGGCCTTAACCCAACGCGAGGGCGTTGCGCTGGGGCGGCTGTGCCGCGGCTCAGAAGCTCGGTGCGGCTCCTGGCGCGCGGGCGCGCGTTTCGTAGGCGCTGCGCTGGGGCGCGTACAGTTGCCATAAGCGGCGCAACTCCAAGACCGGCTCCTCGTGCCAGTCGACGCGCAGGTCGACGATCGGCCAATCGTGGAGTTGCGCGACGTGCAATCCGGCCGAGTGCTCGTCGCCCGTCTCGCCGCCGGCTTCGAGCCCCGCCTCCAGAGCCCGTAGAAGCCGCTCGGGCAGCTCAGCATCCCCAACTCCGGCGAACGCGGAAATCATCTGCGCGGGAACGTCGGCCTCCGCCAGCAGATTGCCAAGCGCCAGGCATCCCGCGCCCGTGGCACATGCCGCCCTGGGGAGGGCCTGTGTGCCGGAATGTTCGGCCGTGCGCCCGTAGCGGTCGACGACACCAACCTGACGCCATTCCGGCTCGGGCGTTCCCGCGACCAGGGCTGCGAGCACCGCGCGCGCCCCGAGGCCCTGGCGCAGCAGCGATAGGCCGGCCGGTCCGAGTGCGGGATCCGTGACGTTCTGGGTGAGCACGGCACCCATCGGGCTCACCCATGCGCACCGGCTGGCAACGCAGATCGAGGACGAGGTGATGGCGATCCCAAACGCCCCACTGCGCTCACAGCGCGCGGCGATCGCGTAAGTCATGGTTGCGAGCAGGTCATGGTTGCCCTCGTCTCCGCCGTGCAGCCATCGTCAATCCCCAGGCGCCGGTCCGCCCGGCGCCGGGTCGGCACCTGTCGGGATCTCGGCGATGACGTCGATCTCCATCAGGTATTCCGGCCGGGCGAGCCCCTTGACGATCAAGCCGGTCGACACCGGATAGACGCCCTTGAGCCAGCGGCCGATCACCCGGTAGACGGGCTCGCGGTGGGCGCGGTCGGTGATGTAGATGGTGATCTTGACGACATCCTGTAGCCGCGCGCCGGCCTCTTCCAGCAGCACCTTGGCGCAGCGCATCGCGTTCTCGGCCTGCGCCGCGGGGTCGCCGACGCCGACAATCCTGCCATCGAGGTCCATGGCCGTCTGGCCCCGTAGGTAGACGGTGTTGCCGGCGCGCACGACCATGCACAGGTCGTTGTCGAGCTGCTGATCCGGATAGGCATCGCGGGTATTGAACTTGCGCAGTCGTACGTGGCTCACGGATCGACCTCCGTCTTGCACCGCATGCATGCTCTATGCCTCATTCGATGCGCGTTGAGGCGGTATGTCTCCAGTTGCCGCCGGGAGCCGTCGCGAATACCGACGATCGGCCGCAGCGCCGGGTGCGCGTTGACGTCCTTGACCCGTTCGCCATCGATTGCGACCCCGCGCCCGTCGCGCAGGCCATCGCGGTATTGCGCGCCGGTGCGGAGCATCGACCTACCCTCTCAAGGAAAGCCCGCGGCGGCAAGGTATGCCGGGGGCCGCCGGCGCCTCAGTCGCGATCGTGCCGCTCTCTCGAGGGGCGGTGCCTGCACAGGCGAGCGCGCCGCCCCGCCTACTCACGGCGCGTTGGAGCGGCAATCGCGGCTGTTTGCCGCAGACAGAAGCAGCGGCGTCCCCTGAGCCGAGGTCGCCACCCCCGTGTGCGGGAGCGTCATCGGCGCGCGCTTGCCGCCGTTGCTCCCGCTCGCTGCTCCTTGCCTGTTGCGCGGGCCAGGCTATGCGGCGGTTTGCGCGCTCGGCTGCGGGGCCTCGACGATGCGGGTTGCGAAGTCCGCCGGGGCGACGATCTCCAGCACCTCGAAATCGTCCGAGCAGGCGATTTCGCGATGCTTGATGCGCGGTACCTGCAGAATGGCGTCGCCCTTGCGAATTGTGCGTTGCCCCTGACCTTCGTACTCGAATGTCGCCCAGCCGTTGAGCACCAGCACGAACTGAAAGGTGCAGTCGTGGACGTGCCATTGCTGCACGCCGTCGTGCACCTTCTTACCGTTGTGACGGATGAGATGGGCGACGAAGTCGCCGTTGGTGCCTTCCTTGATGCCAAGATCGCGGTACTCGAAGATCTCCCGCAGACCCGGCGTCCACGTCGCCTCGTTGGCGCGGCTGTGCACAAAGTTCCATTTGCTGTCGGCCATCGCTTCCTCCATGTCGCTGCGTCAACTATAGCCCCGTCCTCTGCGCGACAGAACCGCATAAGCGTCGGCTGCGCCCGGCGCGGGGGACGAGGCAAGCCCTACCTGTGATCGCGCGCATCGCCGAGAACCAGGCCAGAACGCGGCAAAAAAAGCGCCTCCCATCGGTGCGCGGCGCACCTTGGTCTTGGCGCCGCTACCCGTTCTTTTCAGGGCGGCGAGCCACGGAAGCATCGATCACGCTCTCGACATCTGCGCCTCTCACGCGCTTGCCACGCTCGTCGACGAGAGCAACGCAAAGCCTCTGGCCAGTCGCCTTCGAGCGGAGCGTAAAAGGCGAACTGCCGTCCCCCAGCCACTTGTCGCCCCACGCGGTCATGGCGATGAACGGGAGCCCGAGAGCCCGACCCATCTTGCTCAGAGGATACTCGCTGCGCGCGCGCTGGCCCCGCTCGCGATAGTCCCGGCGTTCCATGATGCCGGTTTCAACGAGACCGGCGAGCCTGTTGCTGAGCACGCTGCGTGGAATGTCGAGGTCCGCCCGGAAATCGTCGAACCGCCGCACCCCATAGAGCGCGGAGCGAAGGATCAGCAGCGTCCAGCGATCTCCGATCAGCTCGAAGCTTCGCGCCAGGTTGCAGTGCCGAGCTGCCACCGGCGATCTGCGAATGCGTGGAGCGTCCGCCATGCAGTCGAAATTACCTGAGTTGCTTTTTTGGATCTAGGGGGGTAGAAGCTGGGTCCATATGTTGGACTCATTTGGAGCACGCGTCGATGTCAAAGCGTGATGTGAGCAAGGACGATCCGCTCGACGATTTCTCCGCCCGTGCGGTCACGCTCGATGGCATCGCCAAGAAAGTCTACGTCTCGGGCAGCGGCCCTGCCGTGATCGTCATGGCGGAAATGCCGGGCATCAGCCCGCACGTTGCGCGCTTCGCGCGCTGGGTTCGGGAGGCCGGCTTCACGGTCCATATGCCCTCCTTGTTCGGTCGCGACGGTGCGGTACCGACCGCAGAGGAGGGTGCTGCCGTCCTTCAGCGCGCCTGTGTAAGTGCGGAGTTCCGCTGCCTTGCCGCTAATCAATCGAGCCCCGTCACACGTTGGCTCCGCTTACTGGCGCGCCTGGCGCATCGCGAGTGCGGCGGGCCCGGCGTTGGCGCCATCGGCATGTGCTTCACCGGCAATTTCGCGCTCTCGATGATGCTGGAGCCGGCAATGCTGGCTCCGGTTCTTGCGCAGCCGTCGCTGCCGCTGAAGGAGCCTAGCGGCCTGGAAATCGCCCCGGATGAGATCGCGGCGGTTCGCGCAAGGCTCGAGCGAGAAGACCTTAGCGTGCTTGCCTACCGTTTTAAGGGGGATCGAATCTGTAGGGCAGAG
>JBPYEF010000144.1:0-8134 GCA_051985875.1 Hyphomicrobiaceae bacterium | reverse complement strand
GATCTCCCACATCGACGTCGTGGTGCGCCTGATCGCCAAGTGAGCGGCGCCGGCGGCGCTGCCGCCCTGCGAATGCGAGCCTAGTTGATCACCTCGCCCTGATAGGCACCCCACAGCTTTGCCTGTTCGATGTAGCCGCGAAAGCTGCCGATCGACACCCGGCACCAGTGGCCGTCGCAGCTGATGATGCTGGCGAGGACGCCGGCCTCGACCTGGGCGATCGGCCGCGATTGTACGCTGTCGTCGTAGTGCAACGTGGCCGCGACCCTGTGCTGCTCCTTGCCAGCGCTGGCCTGCCGACCGGACTCCCAGGGGAGGATGACGGCGGTACGCCGCCCGCTCAGCATGGTGCCGAGCACCCATCCCGTCGTCCCTTCCGCATCGCGGATTTGTCTCCAGCCCTCGAACTCCTGCGTCACCTCGACCGGCAGGCCGGCGCGACGGAACACCCAGGCAATCGGGTACTCGGTGCCAGGGCCCTTGCGCAGATTGACGCGATCGGACTTCAAGCTGACGTAGCGGGGAAGCCCGGCGCTTCCGCCGGCCGGGGGCTGCTGTGCCGCCAGGCCGTGCGTCTGCAGACCGATGACCCCGGCCGTCAGCGCGCCAACGACGGCGCGCGCAGCGGCCCGCGCCGGCCATGGCCGCCGCGCAAGGCGCCCGGCCCCGGCATCGCTTAGCATGGAAGGGAAAGCTCTCGGCGATGGCATGGCGGACAACGTGCTCGCGTGAATGCGGCTCGGCGGCTCCGGGCCCCGCCAAAGCACGATTTGGCGGCTGAGATCAAGCCCTTTGCGGGACCCGGCAAGGCTCGGCACGCGTGCGCTGCGAGCTCGGGTTTTGTGTTCACGGGGGGCATCTGTTAGATGAGACTTTGCGGAATTTCGCAACGCGTCGCGTCCCGTCGCCATCTGCACCGAGCCCGAGCATGGCCAACTACTCGAAGAAGCCCCTAGTTGTGGTTACACGCAAGCTCCCGGATGCGGTCGAAACGCGCATGCGCGAGCTGTTCGATGCGCGCCTCAACGTCGATGACCGGCCGATGAGCCACACCGAGCTCACCGAGACCGTCAAGGAAGCGCACGTGCTCATTCCAACGGTCACCGACCGCATCGATCGCTCGCTGCTGTCTCAGGCCGGACCGCAGCTGAAGCTGATCGCCAATTTCGGCACCGGCGTCGACAATATCGATCTCGATACGGCGCGCACGCGCAACATCATCGTCACCAACACGCCAGGGGTGCTGACCGAGGATACGGCGGACATGACCATGGCGCTGATCCTGGCGGTGCCGCGCCGGCTCGCCGAGGGCACGACATTGCTGAAGGACGCGCGTGCGCACTGGTCCGGCTGGGCGCCCACCTGGATGCTCGGGCATCGCATCTTCGGCAAGCGCCTCGGGATCATCGGCATGGGGCGCATCGGCCAGGCGGTCGCGCGCCGGGCGAGGGCCTTCGGCCTGCAAATCCATTACCACAACCGGCGGCGCGTCGCCGAAGAGATCGAGCAGGAGCTGGAGGCGACCCACTGGGACAGCCTCGATCAGATGCTGGCGCGCATGGACATAGTGTCCGTCAACTGCCCGCACACGCCCGCCACCTACCACCTGCTTTCGGCGCGGCGACTGAAGCTGCTGAAGCCGACCTCCTACATCGTCAACACCGCGCGTGGCGAGGTGATCGATGAAAACGAGCTTGCGCGCATGATCGAGGCTGGTCAGATCGCCGGCGCCGGGCTCGATGTGTTCGAGCACGAGCCTGCCGTCAACCCCAAGCTGCTGGCGAGCAATCGCGTGGTGGCGTTGCCGCACATGGGCTCGGCGACCATCGAGGGGCGCATCGACATGGGAGAGAAGGTGATCATCAACGTCAAGACCTTCCTCGACGGCCACAATCCGCCCGACCGCGTGCATGCGGCGATGTTCTAGTGCCGTTACCCGCTGTGCGGCCCGCCAATGGTTGGCGCTAATGTTTGGAGCTGGCGCGAGCGAGGCCGGCCCGACGCGCCTCAACCACCGTCGCACGCCGGAAATAATGCGAGCAGATCGTTGACGCTGTCGAGGATCACGTCGGCGAGCGCCGCCAAATCCTCGCGCGCGCTCGTCCCGCTCAACACGCCGACGGCGAGGGCTGCGCCGGCGGCGCGCGCCATGGCGAGATCGTGCACGGCATCGCCGACCACGGCGATCTCGTTCGGTGCCAGCGCGACCGCGCGGCAGAAGCCGAGTGCCATGCGCGGATCCGGCTTGGCGCCAAAACCCGAATCGCTCCCGGCGACAAAATCGCAGAGCGCGAGTAGCCCGCCGGCGCCGAGCGAGGCGCACAGGCCGGCGTGCGAATCGTTGCTCGCAACGCCGAGCCGAAAGCCGCGCCGCCGCAGCTCGGCGAGGCTTGCCGTGACGCCATCGATCAGCACCGCGTCGGCGCCGCGTTCGCGGAATATCCGGGCGATCCCGGCCTCGAGCCCGGGCGGGGCCCTGTCCCCGAGCTGCTCGGCAAACGCCTCGGCGATCTCGGCGACGCTGCCGGCCGCCAAGACCGAGCCGGCGGTGATGCGATTGGTAACGGGATCGTGGCCGTTGCGGCGCAGCAATTCCGCGGCGACGATGGCGTCGCCGCCGGCAGCATAGCTGGCGACCTCGCGGTTGATCGGTACCCAGGTGCGTCGATAGTCGACGAGTGTGCCGTCCTTGTCGAACAGAATGCCGCGGATGGCCACGCGCGAGCCCCACCCTGCCCTAGGCGGCGCACGCCCCTCCGGGGGGTGCGGTGGCGTGTGCGGACAGATCGTGGATCGTCGGCGCGCGCCCGGAGAGCGGATTGTCCGGATCCCAGCTGATGGCGATCTCCGTGAACCGCGCCCCTTGCGCATCGTAGAGCAGCAACCGGCCGGCGAGGCTTTCTCCGAAACCGATGATCTCCTTCAGCACCTCGGTTGCCTGCAGCGTGCCGATCACGCCGACCGCCGCGCCGAGCACTCCGACCTCGGCGCAGTTGGCAACGGTCCCTGGTGGGGGCGCGGCCGGAAAAATGCACCGGTAGCTCGGGTACGGCTCGCCGCCGTGCCGTTGCTCGTGCGGCTTCAGGGTCGTCAGGTAGCCGTCGAACGGGCCTACCGCAGCGAACACCAGGGGCTTCCTCGCCAGGAAGCATGCGTCGCTGACCAGGTAGCGGGTGGCAAAGTTGTCGGAGCCGTCGGCGACAATGTCGTAGCGGCCGATGATCGCCAAGGCATTGGCCGCATCGATCCGCTGCGGGTGGCTCTCTACCCGCACGTGCGGGTTCAGTCGCCCTATGGTGGTGCGTGCGCTCTCGACCTTGGCGATGCCAATCTCGGCCGTGTCGTGCACGATCTGGCGCTGCAGGTTGTCGAGGGAAACGCGATCATCGTCGATGATGCCGATGGTGCCGACACCGGCCGCAGCGAGGTACAGCAACACGGGTGAGCCAAGCCCGCCGGCGCCTACCACCAGGACGCGTGCCGCCTTGAGCTTTTGCTGGCCCTGGCCACCCACCTCGCGCAGCACCAAATGCCGCTTGTAGCGCTCAATCTCTTCTGCGCTCAACGCCATGCTTGCCAAGGTCGCCCTCCCGTGCCAACCGCTGGGCACTCAGACGCACGCGCTAGCCGCCGCACCGCGCCCAAGCCGAGCGAGCAACGTGGGCTGTGCGCTACTGCGCCGACCCGACACGCAGTGCAGCTGGCGTGCGCCGCCGCCATGCCGTTACGGCGTGAGCACCACGCGTCCGACAACCTTGCCCTGGCGCAGGTCGTCGAGCGAGCGGCCGGCGGTCGAGAGTGCGCGCAGCTCGACGGGGATCGGCGCCACCTTACCCTGCTTGACAAGGGCGAGCATGTCGTGCGCCTCGCCGAGCGAGCCGACATAGCTTCCCATCACGGTCAGGGCGCGCAGCGGAAACATCGGCACCGGAATGGCAAAGCCGCCACCGAACAGGCCAACGATGATCGCCGCCCCGCCCTTCGCCACGGGGCCATGGGCAAAGGTCAGCGAGGCGCCGGAGCCGACGAAGTCGATGGCGGCGCCGAGGCCGCCAGAGGCCTTGGCTACGGCCTTGCGCGCGCCCTCATTCGCAGGGTCGAAGGCCTCGGCCGCCCCCAGCGCCAGTGCCGCTTCCCGCTTCTTGGGGTCGATATCGGCGACGAAGATCGGCGCCTGCGTCAGCGCGCGGGCGAATTGCAAACCCATCATGCCGACGCCGCCGAGCCCGACGATCAGCAGCGGCCCGAGGCGTAGGTAGCCCAACGCCTTCTTGACGGCGCCGTACCCCGTGAGCCCCGAGCACATCAGCGGGGCGGCAATTTCCGGCGCGATACCCTCCACGTCCAGCAGATAGCGCGGGTGGGGCACCAGGACGTGTGTCGCATAGCCACCGTCGACAGTGACGCCGAGTGCCCGCGGGGAGGAGCACAGATGTTCATCCCCGCGCGCGCACAGCGGGCAGCGGCCGCATCCGATCCAAGGGTAGGCGGCAAAGCGGCGCCCGATCGGAATCGTCGCCGCCTCGGGTCCGACGGCGGCGACGGTGCCACCGATTTCGTGGCCAAGGGTGAAGGGCAGGGGGCGATTGCCGCGTATATCGAGCTTCTGTTCGCCGCCGAGGCCGAAGTAGCCATCCTGCAGATGCACGTCGGAGTGACACACCCCGCAATGCGTGACCCGCAGCAGCACTTCGCTACCCTTTGGCTCGGGCGTTTCGGCCTCGGTCGCCTGTAGTGGCTTGCCGTAATCGATGAGGGATTGGCGCAGCATTCTCGCGTCTCCGTGCATACGCGCAACTCTAACAGAGATCGGCGCAGCATGCAGCACGGCCGCCGCCCTGGCGAGAAGGACCCCCGGACGAGAGGGACGTGCATGGCCTGGTGTGGCGGCTCTAGACCGCGACCCCCTGGGGCAGCCCCGGACAGGGGCCCTGGACAGCGGCAAGCCCGGCGGCGCACACTTCCCGGCACTGTGGAAGGAGGGAGCGCCGGGTGCAGCTCGACTGGTCCCTCCTTGCGGCGTTCGCGCTTCTGTGGCTGGCGATCGTGCCGACGCCCGGCCCCAACACGCTGCTGATCGTGCATCTCGCCCTGGCTGGGGCGCTGCGCGACGTGGCGCTGGCGCTCGCCGGTAATCTGCTTGCCGTTGCCGGCTATGCGCTGGCCACCCTGTTTGGGTTGTCGCTGCTGCTTGCCGCGGCGCCATCGGTGCGGCTCGGCGTCTATTTGCTCGGCGGCGCCTACCTGGTGCGGGCCGGGCTTGGCTTGGCGTGGTCCGGGCGTGCGCGACTGCGCGCGGGCATCGCCAGCGAGCTGGCGCCGCAGACCCGCAGCGGCACCGCCTTCCGACAGGGCATGTTGACGGCGCTCGCCAACGTGCAGGCGTTGTTCTTCCTGACGAGCATTTTTGCCAGCGCCGGCGTCCTGACGGCGAACGCCGCAACGCAGGCGGCCGCCGTCGCCTGCATCGTGCTGCTGAACGGGGCCTATCTCGGCCTGCTCGCCTGGCTGCTGCAACGCCAAGGCCCGCGCGCGGTCTTTACCCGCTTCCGGCCGGTGATGGAAATCGCCTTCGGCGTCCTATTTGTCGCGTTCGGATTGCGCCTGATCGGTCGGGAGCTCGGCGGCTGGCTCTAGTGCAAGGCGCCGATCATCCCCGCGCTCGCCTCCCCCGGTCCACGGCAAATGCACCCGCGCCGCCGGCCGCCGCTTGGCGCCGCCCCTTGCTTAGCCGCGCTCCCGACGCCGTGGCCGCTCGTCGCGCTCGCGCCGCTGAGGGCGGCCGTCGAGGCGCTCTTCGGGTTCACCCTCGGCGCGGGGGATCTCCTTACCCGTAGCTTGATCGACGACCTTCATGGAGAGGCGCACCTTGCCGCGATCGTCGAACCCCAGCAGCTTGACGTAGACCTCCTGGCCCTCCTTGACCACTTCGCCTACCGTCTCGGGGCGTCCTTGGGTCAGCTGCGAGATGTGTACGAGACCGTCCCTCGGCCCAAAGAAGTTCACGAACGCGCCGAATTCCATCACCTTGACGACCTTGCCCTTGTAGACGGTACCGACTTCGGGCTCGGAGGTGATGGCCTTGATGCGGTTCATCGCCGCCTCGATCGCCTCGCGTTTGGGGGCGGCGATCTTGATGGTGCCGTCGTCCTCGATGTCGATCTTGGCCCCCGACTCGGCGACGATCTCGCGGATCACGGAGCCGCCGGAGCCGATTACCTCGCGAATCTTGTCGACGGGGATCTTGATCGTCTCGATGCGCGGCGCGTGCTCGCCGAGCTCGCTGCGCGCGCCGGCGAGTGCCTTGGCCATTTCGCCGAGGATGTGCATGCGCCCGTGGTTCGCCTGGTTGAGGGCGATGCGCATGATCTCCTCGGTGATGCCGGCGATCTTGATGTCCATCTGCAAGGAGGTGACGCCTCGCTCCGTGCCGGCGACCTTGAAGTCCATGTCCCCGAGATGATCCTCATCGCCGAGGATGTCCGACAGGACCGCGAAGCTGTTGGCCTCCTTGATCAGCCCCATGGCGATGCCCGCCACCGGCCGCCGCAGCGGCACGCCGGCATCCATCAGCGCAAGCGAGGTTCCACACACCGTCGCCATCGACGAGGAGCCGTTCGACTCGGTTATCTCGGAGACGACGCGCACCGTATAGGGGAATTCTTCCGCCGGCGGCATCAGCGGATGCACCGCCCGCCAGGCGAGCTTGCCGTGGCCGATCTCGCGCCGGCCGGGCGATCCCATGCGTCCGGTTTCTCCGACCGAGAAGGGCGGAAAATTGTAGTGCAGCAGGAAGCGCTCCTTGCGCGTGCCCTCGAGGGCGTCGACAAACTGCTCGTCCTCACCAGTGCCGAGCGTCGCCACGACGATCGCCTGCGTTTCCCCGCGCGTGAAGAGCGCCGATCCGTGGGCGCGCGGCAACACGTGCACCTCCGAGCGGATCGGCCGAACGGTGACGAGGTCGCGGCCGTCGATGCGCTTCTCCGTCTTGATGATGTCCCCGCGCACGACCTCCTGCTCAAGATCCTTGAACACGGAGAGGAGCAACACCTGCTCATTGGCGTCCGCTTCGGCGCCGAGCAGCTCTTTCTTGACCTTGGCCATGGCCGCGTCCAGCAACTCGTGGCGCTTCTGCTTTTGCGGGGTCGCGAAGGCCTGGCGCAGGTCGGCTTCGGCCAGCGCCCGGACCTGGTCTGCGTACTTCGACTTGTCGGGGGGCGCGAATTCCCATGGATCCTTGGCGGCCTTTTCGGCGAGACGGATGATCGCCTGGACTACCGGTTGGAAGCCGCGGTGCCCGAACATCACGGCTTCGAGCATCTGCGTTTCCGACAGTTCCTTGGCCTCCGATTCGACCATCATCACGGCATCGCCGGTGCCGGCGACGACGAGGTCGAGCTCGCTCGATGCCATCTCGTCGATCATGGGATTGAGCACGAACTGCCCACCGATCAGCCCGACGCGTGCGGCGCCGATCGGGCCGAGAAACGGCACACCCGAGAGGGTGAGCGCCGCGGAGGATGCGATCATGGCGACGATGTCGGGATCGTTCTCCATGTCGTGGGAGAGCACGGTGGCGATGACTTGGGTCTCGTGCCGGAAGCCGTCGATGAACAGCGGCCGGATCGGCCGGTCGATGAGACGCGAGGTCAGGATCTCTTTCTCGGTCGGGCGCCCCTCGCGCTTGAAGTAGCCGCCGGGTATCTTCCCGGCCGCATAGGTCTTTTCTTGGTAATTGACGGTGAGCGGGAAGAAGTCGATTCCCGGTCGCGGCGCCTTCTCGGCGACCACGGTCGCCAGCACGCTCGTCTCCCCGTATTGCGCAAGGACTGCTCCGTCCGCCTGGCGGGCCATGCGGCCCGTTTCCAGCGTCAGCTTGCGTCCTCCCCATTCGATATCCACACGTTGCGATTGCAGCATTTCTGTCATTATTTCTGTCATCTCTTTTCTCGTTTCGCTTGGCCCTGTGCGGGCCTCGGTCGGCGCATTTGCCCTAGTGGGCGCGCCCAACAAGAGCGGTGCAGCGCGGGCTGCACGGGCGATTACCTTGACGGCGCCTCAGCGGCGGATCCCGAGCCGCTCGATGATCTTCTGGTAGCGTCCCTCGTCCCTGCTCTTCACGTGGTCGAGCAGC
>JBPYEF010000143.1:0-6869 GCA_051985875.1 Hyphomicrobiaceae bacterium | reverse complement strand
CGGCACGATGCGTGGGCGGGCCGCGCTCGCCAGGCTGCTCGCCGCAGGCTGTGCCGTTGCCCTGCTGCTCGCCCGCATGATCGCCTCGACGACGATCCCCAACACCGCCTCGACGCGGCTGTACGTGCTGGCCGCACTCGGCGCGGCGCTGATCGCCGCCCAGCGCTGGGCGCGCGTCGCCTGGGTGCTGACCGCCGCCCTCGTGCTCGGCGTCGCCGTGCTGCCCTTCGCCACCGCGCCGGTGTACACGACACGAAGCTTCTTTGGCACGCACCGCGTCGTCGACACGGCGGGAGGCGCTTTTCGCCTGTTGTTGGACGGCACCACGCTGCACGGCATCCAGCGCAATGGTGCGCCCGGCACGCGGCCGACCCCGATCGGCTATTACTATGCAGGCAGCCCGATGGCCGTCAGCGTGCAACTTGCCCGCGCCGCCGCCGGCGGGCCCGACAGCCCATTGCGCGTCGGCGTCGTTGGGCTGGGCACCGGCGCGCTCGCTTGCTATGCCCTGCCGCTCGACCGCTGGCGCTTCTTCGAGATCGATCCAAGCGTCGCACGCATCGCCGCCGACCCTGCCTACTTCCGCGCCCTGTCGACGTGTACGCCGGGCGCCGAGATCGTGCTCGGCGACGCCCGGCTGATGCTGAAGAAGGAGCCGCCGGCGAGCTTCGATCTGCTCGTGATCGACGCCTTCTCCTCGGACGCCATTCCCGTCCACCTGCTCACCGTGGAGGCGCTCAGCCTCTATGCCAGTCTGCTCTCCGAGCGCGGCATCCTGACGCTGCACATCTCCAATCAAAACCTCGACCTGCCGCCCGTACTCGAAGCCAATCTGGCACGGCTGCCGCAACTGCACGCCGTCTATGCCGAAGGCGAGCGCGGACCGGCGGCGCTCGCCTCGCAGGTGATCCTCGTTTCCCGGCACGCGCAAGCACTGCTCCCAGCGCTGCAGCTACCCGATGCCCGTCGCCTCGGGGCGGGCAGCGTTCGCCCCTGGACGGACGATTACTCCGACGTCGTCTCCGCCATGCTGCGCCGCATCGGCTCGAAGCTCGAAGGCGCGCTGGCGGCACCGGGTGCAAAGTGAATTCGCACCCGAACACCCGCACGCGAACCGTGCGTGCCGATGCATGCCGGGCGACACATGGCAGGGGCACGTCAAGGAGTGGTGCTGGGCGCGCGCATGCCGTGCTAGGCTGACGGCGAGCCCTCCCCCGCAGTAACACGAGGCCCGCTGCAGCATATGCCGAGCACGTCGACCCTATCGCCCTCCGCCGACGCGCTGCTTGCGCGCATTGCCCGCATCGCGCCCGTGCTCGAACGCTCGGGCGCTGCCAATGAAGCGCTCGGCCGGCTCACGCCCGAGGTCGTCGACCACCTGCACCAGGCCCGCCTGTTTCGCTTGCTGTTGCCACGCGCCTACGACGGCGATGAGGTGGATCTGCCGAGCTGGTTCTGCGCCATGGAGGCGCTCGCCAAGCTCGATGCCAGCACCGCCTGGTGCGTCGGGCAAATCAACGGCTGCGCCGCCACGGCCTGTGCGCTGGCGCCGGCCGTCGCGCGCACGATCTGGGGCGACCGGCGTGCCGCCCTGAGCTGGGGACCCCCGGTCACGGCGCGCGCGGACGCGGTTGCCGGCGGACATCGCCTCAGCGGCGAATGGGGGATGGCCAGCGGCAGTCGGCACGCGACCTGGCTCGGGCTGATGGCACCGGCATTCGACGAAAACGGCGCGCCGCAGCAGTCGGACGGCACCCAGCTCAGCACGTTCCTCGTGCCCGCCGGCGAGGTCACGTTCATCGACAACTGGCAGGTGCACGGCCTCCTTGCCACCAACAGCGGGGGATATCGCGTCAAGGATCTGTTCGTGCCGAACGGCTACTCGGTCAATCGCCTGCAGGTCCTCACCTCAACCCTGCCTTCACCGCTGTACAAGTTCCCGCTCAACAGCTTCTTTGCCATCGGCTTCAGCGCGGTAGCGCTTGGCACCGCCCGCGCCCTGCTCGACGCGGCGCTGGCGCTGGCCAGCGAGAAAAAACCGCGCATGGCGCGCCTGTCCCTGCGCGACAACCACGTCGTGCAGCTGCGGGTCGGCGAGGCGGAGGCCCGCCTCCGGTCGGCTCGCGGCTATGTGGCGACCACGGCCGAGAGCGTGTGGCGGCAGACCGTTGCATCGGGCACGCTCGAGGTAGCCGGGCGGCTGGCGATTCGCATGGCCGCGACCTTCGCCATTCACGAGGCCAAGGCCGTTGCCGACGCCGCCTGGGAGGTCGCCGGCGCGAGCGCAATTTTCGACAGCGGCCCGTTCGAGCGCCGCATGCGCGACGTGACGACCGTTACCCAGCAGCTGCAGGGGCGCAAATCGCATCTGCAGGAGACGGGCGGTTATCTCCTCGGCCTCGAGCCGAACCTGATGTTTGCATGAACGCCGGGCAGCGGCCGCGGAGTTCCGAGTGTACAGAACGCCCGGCTGCGCACCGACGCAGCCGGGCGGGGAACTGCGGCGCGGTAACGCGCCGCTGCGCACCACGCATCGACTTTCCTTGCCGATGGTCCTGATCGGGAACCGTTGCGCGCGGCTGCGCCGCGCCCGCATCACACGCAGCATCGGCATCACATGCAATCGTAGTCGATGACGATCCGTTGCGAGACGGGTATCGCCTGGCAGGTGAGGACGAAGCCGAGCGCCAGCTCCCATGGCTCGAGCGAGTAGTTGCGCACCATCTCCACACGGCCGGCGATCAGCTTGGCGCGACAGGTGCAGCACATGCCGCCCTTGCACGAATACGGCACGCGAATGCCGGCGGCCAGCGCCGCATCCACCACCCGCCCGCCGCGCGGCACCAGGAAGCGGCGCTCGATGCCGTCGAGGCGGGCGATCGCCTCGGTCGCCCCGGCAGCGTCTGCGTCGGCGCTGCCGCACGATTGCTCCACCGCCGCGACCGCCACCGGCGCGGGCGGCGATGCCCCGTCCGCGAGGGGTGCGGGCGCGAACAACTCGTAATGGATTTGCGCGCGCGCGACGCCGAGTTCGCGCAGCGCATCGCGCACCTCGCCGATCATGGCGCCCGGCCCGCACACATAGAAGTGTGCGGCTGCATCCGGCACAAACGCGGATCCCGCCAGCGCCTTGACCTTGGCGCCGGTGATCCGGCCCTCCAACAACGGCGGCCCGCTCTCGCCGCTGCGCGACAGCACGTTGACAAGGATGAACCGGCCGAGATGGCGATCCTTCAAGTCCTCGAGCTCGGCGGCGAACAGCGCGCTGTCCGGCGTACGATTACCGAATACCAGCGTGACGCTGGTCTGCGGCTCGCGCTCGAGCGCGTGGCGAACGATGGCGATGATCGGGGTAATGCCAACCCCGGCCGCGAACGCGACGACCTGGCGTGCGGCTCCCCCGCCGTCGGGCAGGACGAAGCGGCCCGCCGGCGGCAGCACCTCGAGCGCGTCGCCGGGCCGCAAGCTGGTGTGGGCCCAGTGCGAGAAGCGGCCGCCGGCAACGCGCTTGATGGCGATGCGCAGGCCGTCGGCGCGACCGCCACAGATCGAATAGCTGCGCCGCAGCTCCTCGCCGCCGACGATCGCCCGAACGCCGACATGCTGGCCGGGCTTAAAGGCGAGGAACTCCGCGCGCAGCGCCTCCGGCACGGCAAGCGTGACGGCGATGGCTTCCGCCGTCTCGCGCGAGATCGCGGCGATCCTCAGCGGCCGAAAGGCGCGCATCTCACAGGCACTTGAAATAGTCGAACGGCTCGGCGCAGACCTCGCAGCGCCACAGCGCCTTGCAGGGCGTCGAGCCGAACTCGGAGATTTTCACCGTCGCCGTCGCGCCGCACCGCGGGCAGGCAACCTCAGCATCGGCAAAGCGCGCACGCGCCGCGGCGCCGCGCACGGGCGGGGCTATGCCGTAGGCGCGCAGCTTGCGCCTACCGCGTGGGCTAATGTCGTCGCTGGTCCACGGCGGCGACAACACCAGCGCGACGCTGGCGTCGGCAAGTCCGGCGCGTGCCAGGGCGGCACCGACCGCCGCGGCTATCGCGCTGGTCGCGGGACAGCCGACATAGGTCGGGGTCAGCAGGACGGTGAGGCGCCCCTCGCGCCACTCTACCCCGCGCAACACGCCGAGGTCAGCAAGGGTCAGCACCGGTATCTCCGGATCGACCACCGCGGCAGCGACCGCCCGCGCCAGCTGCAGTTTCCCGCGGGCGTCGTGGGAAGAAGGCGCGGACGCCGTCGGCGCGCGGCGCGCGCCGCGTCGCCCCTTGCCTCCCGGGCGTCGGTGTTGCTCGGCGCCAGAGCCGGTCTCGCCACGCGTTCGCTCGCTCATCGCGCTCGTCACCTGCTCACCAACGTGCCCCCGCGTGCGCCCGGTAGAGCACCTGCATCTCCGCGAGCAGGTGCCCGAGATGCTCGCTGTGCCGGCCGACCCGCCCACCGCGCTGCATCCAGCGCGGTTGCGGGCGGCGCAGCGTCGCCTCGCCGAGTACGGTCTCGAGCGTGGCCTCAAACTCCGGCCGCAGCGCCTCGCGATCGACGGCGATACCCGCCGCCACCAGCGCGCGCTCGCCCGCATCCATCTCGAACAGCTCGCCCGTATAGGCCCACAGCTCATCGAGTGCCGCCGCGGCCCGGGCGTGGCTCTCCTCGGTGCCGTCGCCGAGGCGGATCACCCATTCCGCCGCGTGGCGCACATGGTAGGCCATTTCCTTCTCCGCCTTGGCGCCAATCTCGCCGAGCCGGCGGTCGCGCGAGCGGCCGAGCGCGGCAAAAAACGGCTGCATGAAGGCCGCATACAGCAGCTGGCGCACCATGGTCGCGGCGAAATCGCCGTTCGGCTGCTCGCTCAGCAGCAGGTTGCTGTAGCCATGCTCATCGCGCAGGAAGGCCAATGCGTCTTCGTCCCTTCCCTTGCCCTCGATCTCGCCCGCATAGGTGTAGAACAGTCGCGCCTGCCCGATCAGGTCGAGGGCCAGGTTGGCGAGCGCGATGTCCTCCTCCAGCAGTGGGCCCCCGCCCGACCATTGCGACAGCCGGTGTCCGAGCACCAAAGCATCGTCGGCGAGCGCCAGAACGTAGCCAAACAGCGCGGGCGCGCCGGACATGCTCAGCCCCGCGGCGGACGCCAGCGTGCCGGGCACGCACCTGCGCGCTCACATATGGCCGACGTCATCGGGCACCTCGTAGAAGGTCGGATGGCGATAGATCTTGCTCCCGGTCGGTTCGAACAGCTGCTCCTTGTCGCGGGGATCCGAAGCGGTGATGGCCGCAGAGGCTACGACCCAAATGGAGACGCTCTCGCCGCGTCGCGTGTACACGTCGCGGGCCGCCTGCAGCGCCATGGTCGCATCCGCCGCGTGCACGCTGCCGGCGTGCCTGTGCGGCAGTCCCGAGCGGCTGCGAATGAACACCTCCCACAACGGCATCATCGCCTCTGTCATGACGCTCCTCGGCGCCAAGCCGATCGACTCCGCTCGCGCACCATGCCGCGCGTCAATGCCGACGCAGCGCTCATGCCGCGCTCAACGCCCCCCGGTGCGCCGCCCGCGCGGCGCGCTTGCGCGCATAAGCGAGCGCCGCTTCCCGCACCCATGCGCCGCTGGCATGGGCGTCGCTGTGCACCTTCATGCGCTGGCGGTTGCAGGGGCCGTCGCCCGCGAGCACGCGCTTGAACTCTTCCCAATCGATCTCGCCATACCGCCAGTGCCCGATCGCGGCGTCGAAGGCCAGCTGCGGATCGGGGAACGTCAAGCCGAGAAACTGCCCCTGCGGAACGGTGGCGTCGATAAACTTCTGCCGCAACGCGTCGTTGGAGAAGCGCTTGATCTTCCAGCGCATGGCCTCCGACGTGTGCAAGCTCTCGCGATCGGGGGGGCCAAACATCATCAACACCGGCCACCAGAAGCGGTCGAGCGCATCCTGGGCCATCGCCCGCTGGGCGGGCGTGCCGCGACACAGCGCCAGCATAATCTCGAAGCCCTGGCGCTGGTGGAAGCTCTCCTCCTTGCAGATGCGGATCATCGCGCGGGCGTAGGGCCCAAAGCTGCAGCGGCAGAGCGGGATCTGATTCATGATTGCCGCGCCGTCGACCAGCCAACCGATGGCGCCGATGTCGGCCCAGGACAGTGCGGGATAGTTGAAGATCGAGGAGTACTTGGCCTTTCCACACAGCAGCTGTGCGACCAATTGCTCGCGCGATGCCCCGAGGGTCTCAGCGGCGGCGTAGAGATAAAGGCCGTGTCCGGCTTCGTCCTGGACCTTGGCCAGCAGCGCCGCCTTGCGCCGCAGGGAGGGGGCACGCGTCAGCCAGTTGCCCTCCGGCTGCATGCCGATCACCTCGGAATGCGCATGCTGGGAGATTTGGCGAATGAGCGTGCGCCGGTAGGCCCGCGGCATCCAGTCGTTGGGCTCGATCTTCTCCTCGGCGTCGATTTTCGCCTGGAATGCCCGCAGTTTTTCCGGATCCTCGGCAACGGCCGCCGCAGCGTCCGGCGCGTTCAAACCTTCCGGCGCATTCAAACCTTGTGTGTACATGACGCTCCCGCCTCGGGAGGAAAGCCTGCCCCTCGGTCTCTGCCGGAGGGTGCACACCCATGGTAGCCGATTTGCACAGCGCGCCCATCCCCCGGGACCGGCGCTGCGGTAGGAGCCAAGCACGATTGCCGGGGCGCTCGGCCATGGCCACGCACTTGCACCCGCCAGTGCCGCTCGCGCCCTACAAGGCGGGCAGGGGGTGTGCTAGCATGTTGCCCCGCGGCGTCGGGGCATCACCCCGCACGGACGCCGGCATTCGCCTCGGAAGGCTCGACGCGTGTTGCGAGGTTCTGGCATGCAGCACCCTGTGCACCTGAAGCACCGCATTGCCGCGA
>JBPYEF010000142.1:0-7216 GCA_051985875.1 Hyphomicrobiaceae bacterium | reverse complement strand
TGCTCTAGCGTTCTGATGTTGCCCGCTTGCGCGAATGCCTTCGCCTGTACGCCGAATACTTCGTCAGCGGCAACCGGCACACCGCGGCGCTTGCAGGCTTCCACGAAGGCGCGGTGAAGGGATGTCTCGTACAAGCATAGTAATACCTAAGGCCACCATACTTGGTCTGAAGACGAGATCGCGCAGTTTGAAGCACGTCAGCCTGTTGGCTCCAAGGCTCGCCTGGCGCTCGCGCTTCTGGCTTATACCGGCGTTCGCCGTTCTGATGTTGTGCTGCTTGGGCGGCAGCACGTTCGCCAGGGTTGGCTAAAATTCACGGCGCAGAAAGGTCGCAGACGTAAGCCCGTCACAGTCGAGATGCCGGTAATCCCACCGTTGCAGCGCGCCCTGGAATCGGGGCTGACAGGTGAGCTGACTTTCCTTATGACCGAGCAGGGCAAGCCATTCACCGCGGCCGGTTTCGGTAATTGGTTTCGGGACAGATGTAACGAGGCGGGCTTACCGCAGTGCTCAGCACACGGATTGCGAAAGGCAAGGGCCGCGCTCGCGGCTGAGAATGGCGCATCAGTGCATGAGTTGATGGCGATCTTCGGATGGCTATCGATGAAGGAAGCTGAGCGCTATACGCAGGCAGCTCGAAGGAAAAAATTGGCCGGTAGGGCCAGCCGACTCTTGGTACGTTCGGCGAACGGAACTTCCCCGCAAAATGCGCCGGAACCTCCCCGCGAAACAGAAGGACTTGATCCTTCTGACAAGTTTTGAGGGGTGGTGCCCAGGAAAGGACTCGAACCTTCACGCCCGTTAAGGCGCTAGTACCTGAAACTAGTGCGTCTACCAATTCCGCCACCTGGGCAGGTCAGGCCGGGGGCCTTGAGGTAGAGCCGAGCTCTGGCCTTGTCAATTGCGTCCTCGCGGGGCCTGACCCGCTTCACAGCGGCGAACGGTGGCGCTATTGCTCGGCGAGCTGGCAAAGAGCGGAGATGGCATGATGGTCTCGCGGCTGGAGCAGGGTAGTCTGGTTACGGTGTTTGGCGGGTCGGGGTTTCTCGGCCGCCACGCCGTCCGCGCCCTTTTGCGCCAGGGCTGGCGGGTGCGTGCCGCCGTGCGCCGGCCGGATCTCGCCGGTCACTTGCAGCCGATGGGGCAGGTTGGCCAAGTGCACGCGGTGCAAGCCAACGTGCGCTACCCTTGGTCGGTGCAGCGTGCGGTCGAGGGTGCAGACGCGGTCGTCAATTTGGTCGGCATTCTCGCCAAGGCCGGCGCCCAGACGTTCGACGCCGTGCACGTGGCCGGCGCGCGCGCGATAGCCAAGGCTGCCAAGGAGGGTGGGGCGAAACGCTTTGTGCACGTCTCGGCAATCGCTGCCGACCGCCGCTCGAAGTCGCGATACGGCCGCTCCAAGTGGGCCGGCGAGCATGCCGCGCGCGATGAGTTTCCGAGCCTCATCGTGTTGCGCCCGGCGCTCGTCTTCGGTCCGGAGGATCAACTGTTCAATCGCTGCGCTGAGCTCGCCCGCATGCTGCCGCTGTTTCCACTGCTCGGCGGAGGCAAGACGCCCGTGCAACCGGTTTATGTGGCGGACGTGGCGGCGGCCATCGCCGCCGCATGCGCGGGCGACGCGCGAGCCGGAGAGGTGTACGAGCTCGGCGGCCCGGAGGTGGTCACCCTGCGCGGCCTGTGCGACAGGGCACAGGACTGGGCCGGCCACAGGCGGCGCTATCTGCCGGTGCCGTTCACGCTCGCCAAGCTCGGCGCACTGCTGACCCTACCCCTTCCGCACACGTGGCGCCCGCTGACCGTCGATCAGATACGCCTGTTGCAGCGGCCGATCGTCGTCGGCAAGGAGGCGGAGACCGAAGGACGCACGCTCAAGGGCCTCGGCCAGGTGGCGCGCGCCATGGCCGGCGTCGTCCCGGCATATCTGGAGAGATTCCGACCGCACGGCCAATATGCCAACTATCGGGACTGAGCGCAGTGCCCCGCGGACATCCGTCATGTGCGTGCAATGGCGCGCGAGGTTCAACAATCCGCTCCCGCCGCCAAGCCACGGCGGTGCTCGCCACCGGCCGCTTGCTGAATAACGATGCCTGAGCTCCCCGAAGTAGAAACGATTCGCCTCGGACTAGTGCCGGTGCTGCGCGGCCGGCGCATCGTGCGCGTCGAGCAGCGCCGCGCGGACTTGCGTTTTCCACTGCCCGAGCGTTTCGTTGAGCGGCTCACCGGGCGGCGCATCGAGCGGCTCGAGCGCCGTGCGAAGTACATTCTCATGCATCTCGACGGCGGTGAGGTGCTGGCCGTGCACCTCGGCATGACCGGCCGGTTCAGCGTCACTGAGCGCGGCAGATGCACAGGGCCCTGCGCGCGCTTCCGCTTCGCCCACGCGGGTAGCGCCAAGCACGATCATCTCGTGTTCTTCATTTCGGGTGGTGCCGTGGTCACCTACAACGATGCGCGCCGCTTCGGCTACATGACCTTGATCGCCGCCGCGGATTTGGAGCGCAACCCCTATCTGCGCGGCCTCGGGGTCGAGCCGTTGAGCGGTGAGCTCACCGCTGCGTATCTCGCACGGCGGGCGCACGGCAAGAAGGTGGCGGTGAAGACTTTGCTGATGGATCAGCGCATCATCGCTGGGCTCGGCAACATCTACGTCTGCGAGGCCTTGTTCCGTGCCGGGCTCAATCCGTTCCAGCCAGCGGCGCGCCTGGCCACCGCATCGGGGGCGGCGACGCCGCGCGCCGCGCGCCTGGTTGCGGCCATCCAAGCCGTGCTCAAGCAGGCGATCTGTGCCGGCGGATCGACCTTGCGCGACTACCAGCGGGCCGACGGGGAGCGCGGCAGCTTTCAATCGCAGTTTCAAATCTACGGCCGCGCAGGCGAGCCTTGCACGAGGCCCTCCTGCCGGGGCACGGTGCGACGCAAGACGCAAGGGGGGAGATCGACGTTTTATTGTCCGGTGTGCCAGCGATGAGGTGACACCGAAGCATGGAGTATGAGCAATGGCTTATGAGACCATCATCGTCGAAAAGAAAGATCGCGTTGGCATCGTCAGGCTCAATCGTCCCGATGCGCTCAATGCCCTCAATGCGCGTTTGATTGCGGATTTGACGCAGGCGCTCGACGCCTTTGAGGACGACGACGCGATCGGGTGCATCGTGATCACCGGCAATGACAAGGCCTTCGCCGCCGGCGCTGACATCAAGGAAATGCAGGCGAAGAGCTATATGCAGGCCTACAAGGAGGACTTCATCTCGAAATGGGATCGCGTCGGGCGCTGCCGCAAGCCGGTCGTTGCGGCCGTGGCAGGCTACGCGCTCGGCGGCGGGTGCGAACTGGCGATGATGTGCGACATAATCATCGCCGCCGATACGGCGAAGTTCGGCCAGCCCGAAATCAAACTCGGGGTCATGCCGGGTTCTGGCGGGACCCAGCGCCTGATCCGCCAGGTGGGCAAGTCCAAGGCTATGGAGCTGTGCCTCACGGGCCGGATGATGGATGCGCTCGAAGCCGAGCGCGCCAACCTTGTGAGCCGCGTCGTGCCGGCGGCCGACCTGATGGCGGAGGCTCTCAAGACCGCGCACAGCATCTCTCAGATGTCACTGCCGATCGCCATGATGACCAAGGAGACCATCAATCGCGCATACGAGTCGCCACTGGCGGAAGGCATCCGCTTCGAACGGCGCGTATTTCACTCGCAGTTCGCCGTTGCCGACCAGAAGGAGGGCATGGCGGCGTTCGTCGAGAAGCGTAAGGCGAACTTCAAGCACCAATGATCGCCTCGATTGACCCCGGCGACCCCTCGGGTTTATGAGGTGCGCCCAATCACCGGGCAATCCCCGCTGGCAGCCCGCAGGAGTTATTGATGGCCAATACCAGTTCGGCCAAGAAGGCCGCGCGCAAGATGCTTCGCCGCACGGAAATCAACAAGTCGCGACGTTCGCGCCTCAAACTGGAGGTGCGCAAGGTCGAGGAGGCGGTCGCCTCCGGCGACAAAACGGCCGCGCAAAGCGCGTTTCGGCTGGCCGAACCGCTGATGATGCGCACGGCGCAAAAGGGGGTCATTCCCCGTCGTGCCGCCGCCCGCAAGGTCTCCCGGCTTGCGGCACGCCTGAAGGCGATGAGCTGAGCGCGCCCTAAAAAAGCGGCGTTTTGCACGCCACGGCGGGGCGGAGAGCCACGACACGATGGCCGTTCGGTTTGCGCGGCGCCCGCGCGGGCGTCGTGCGCGGTCGCGGTTGCGCCGGCGAGGCGCGCGAAGCCGGCGCGCTCGGCCTGCGCGGCGAGAGCCCGTAGGGTTTTTCAGGTTTTCTCTCGCCTTCCCTGCCTTCCCTGCACCGACGCGCTTAGGCAACCGGCCGAGGCCGAGCGCGCGTGCTCCGCGGTCGGCAGGTGGTGTAAGACCTGTGCAAAGGTTGGTCGATAAGCGGGGGAATCGACCGCCATGTTGCGGAATTGTCGCAATCGCCTCGGACCGGAGATGGGCCTGACCGAGCCTGAAGTGGCGCGAGTCCAACGGCTTGTCCGCGCAGTCGAAGATCCGCGCACGGCATGGACTCGGAACCCGGCGGAGTGGCCAAGCGGAAATTTCATCACCCGGGTACCATGTGCACGGGATGCGTCCGTGAGCCCGTGGCCGGTCGGCGGGGAGCGCAAATCGCCGCGCAGAGTCAACGCCTTCTCCCCAGGATTCGCGCTGTCGGGGCGCAGTTATCCCCTTGCTCTGTGCATCGCTGCGCTGCGTTGCGCGCCCGCAGGTCGGTGCGCCAACCGGGTTTACAGCCCGGCGCCTCTGTCCTAAGAAAGAACAGCACAAGGCGAGCGGGCCTCGGCCCAAGAACTCGCCGCTAGGACTTTATAGTTTACCCGCCGTAGCCTGGCGAGTGTTTCTCTAGCGTTCTGCAGTAATCGGCTGCATGACTTGTATTGCGCGTTTATCATCCGCAGTAAATCGTGAGTGAAGCTGGTCTTCATCTCTCGTTTACAGGGATGAGCACTTGCAGCCTGCGAAAAGAAGGCGTCGCAGGTGGAGAGGACCTTGGGTGAAGTCCCGATCGAGTCCGTTTCGGTTGAGGATGCGTGGGCGCGGCTGAAGGGCGACCCGGACTCGGTGTTGATCGATGTGCGGACCATTGCCGAGTGGGCGTACGTTGGCTTGCCTGAGCTCGACTCGCTCGGCAAGCGTCCCGTCCTAGTGGAATGGCAGGGATTCCCCGACGAGCGGCAGAACGCGGCGTTCGTCGAGAGGGTCGTCGAGGCGCTGAGGGAGCTCGGCGCCGATCAGGATAACGAGTTGCTTTTCATTTGCCGCTCGGGACAGCGCAGCTTGCGGGCTGCCCGGGCGATGGCGGCTGCCGGCTATCGGCGGTGCCGCAACGTTGCCGACGGCTTCGAGGGGCCACTCGACGCCGATCGCCACAGAGGGCGGCTCAAGGGTTGGAAAGCCCTGGGCCTTCCCTGGACGCAAGGCTAAGCCGCGCGTCCATCGGGAGAGCTGCAGGCCATCGGTTTCCGTCCAAAGCGTGGGCGTCGCGGGCGGAAACGGGTGGCGCGCAGGTAAGGTGCGGTACAGCGGGGGTTATCATGCAACACATTGACCATGTTGAGGCCACGGCGTCTGGAACCGGCGATCCGACCGGCAAAGCGGAGGGAGTGGCGCACGCTGGCGTGCGCGGCGAAAAAGCGCGGGCAATGCTGCGCGCGCGCCTCGGGGAGGATATCTTCTCGAGCTGGTTTGCCTCTATGGAGTTCGAGGCCTTCGATGGCCAGGTCGTGCGCACCAGCGTTCCCGTCAAATTCCTGAAGAAGTGGATCCAGTCGCACTACGCGGAGGACCTGCTGCAGTGCTGCGCGGCAGAATTCACCGGCGTGGAACGCGTCGAGGTCGCGCTGCGCGAGCCCGGCATGGCCGAAGGGCGCCCGGCACCGACAGGCACGGCCCAGCCGCGCGCGCGCGGCATGATGGGTGGCGAGCCGCCGGTGGTCGCGGAAGCCCGGCGCGTGACGGTGCATCCCGCTCCAGCGCTGACGCGCACCCACGTCAACGGCTTCGAAGGGTCACCGCTCGATCCACGCTACACGTTCGATAGCTTCATCGTCGGGCCGGCCAACCGCATGGCGCACGCGGCGGCGACGCAGGTTGCCGAGACCGTGCTTGCAGAGGACCGCGGCTTCAATCCCCTCTATTTGCACGCCAACGTTGGTCTCGGCAAAACGCATCTGCAGCACGCCATCGCCTGGGAGGTGAAGCGGCGCACGCCGACGGCACAGGTGCTCTACCTGACGGCCGAACGCTTCCGCTACCAGTTCGTCGAGGCCGTGAAGAGCCAAGATGCGACCGCCTTCAAGGACAAGTTCCGGCAGATCGACATCCTGCTGATTGACGACCTTGAGTTCATGCGCGGGGAAAAGACGGAGCAGGAATTCGAGCACATCATCAACTCCCTGCTCGATGGCGGGCGCCAGGTCGTCGTCGCCTCGGCGCGCCCGCCGGGGCAGCTCGACGGTCTCAACGACCGCATGCGCTCGCGGCTGCAGCGCGGTCTCGTCACCGAGATCAGCCCGATGGATCCTGCGCTGCGCCTGAAGGTCCTCGATAGGCGGGCCCAGGAGAAGCGGGCGCTCGATCCCTCCTTCGAGCTCCCCGGCGACGTCGTTCATCTGTTGGCCGATCGCCTGACGGAGAGTGGGCGCGAGCTCGAGGGCGCGATCAACCGCCTCTATCTCACCTGGCAGCTCATGCGCGCGCCCGTGACGCTCGATATCGCCGAGACCATCATCCGCGACCTCGTCCAGGGCATCGAGCCGCGGCGCATCAAGATCGATGACATCCTGCGCATCGTCTCGCGGCACTTCGCCGTGTCCAAGCAGGACATTCTCTCGCAGCGCCGCCACCGCTCGGTGGTGCGCCCGAGGCAGATCGGCATGTACCTGGCAAAGCACCTGACATCGCGCTCGCTGCCGGAGATCGGCCGACGCTTCGGGGATCGCGACCACACGACCGTGCTGCATGCGATCCGCAAGATCGACAAGGAAGTGGGCGAGAACCCGCGGCTCAAGGATGAGCTCGACGAGCTCAAACGGCAGCTGAGCCGCGGCTGACCAACACGTCCTCGGGTGCTCAGCGGGTGCGCGAGGGCGGTGGGTTCCGAGGTTTGGTGTGCGGGCCACGCGCGCGGGCCAGTGGGCACTGGCGCGGGCACCGGTGATGCGGGCACCGGTG
>JBPYEF010000141.1:0-9786 GCA_051985875.1 Hyphomicrobiaceae bacterium | reverse complement strand
CTCGTAGTCGTTGCGCCGCACGTATTCGGCATAGGCGGCATCGAGCACGAGCAGGGTGCGGGCCGGCAACCCCTTATGCAGGCGGCGCACTTCGCCGTGCGGCAGATAGGTGCCGGTCGGATTGTTTGGGTTGGCGAGAAAGACGACCTTGGTCCTTGGCCCGACCTTTGCCAGCATGGCATCGACGTCCGCCCGGTAGTTCGTCTCCGCGATGCTGATCGGTCGTGCGCCGCTCGACAGCGTGGCTATTCGGTACATCAAGAACCCGTGCTCGCTGAACACGGCCTCGTCTCCGGGACCGAGGTAGGCGTGCGCGAGCAGGTTGATGAGCTCGTCAGAACCGCAGCCGCAGACGATGCGCTCTTCGTTCAGCCCGTAGTGCTGGGCGAGCGCCCGCCGCAGGGGCGTAGCCCCGCCGTCGGGGTAGCGCTCAAGCGATTGGGCTGCTTCCTGATAGGCAGCGATCGCCTGTGGGCTGGGGCCGAGGGGTGTTTCGTTGGAGGAGAGCTTGATCGGCCGAACGCCACTTGGTACCTCGCTCTCGCCCGGGACGTAGGGGGCAATCTCGAGGATGCCCGGCTGTGGCACCGGCGCTTGTTCGGCCATGACGGTCTCGTCGGTCAGAGGAGCGCGCCAGCGGTGCTGAGCGCAAACGGCCGACAAAATAGTCGCAAGCGGTCGGATTGGCCAGGCCGCGCCCCCTTCAGCTCGCCAGCTCCTGCGACCGTTTGGTAGCGGCTGCGACGGCCGCGCGCATCAATTCGCCCAGTCCGTTCTCGGCCATCAGCACCTTGAGGGCGGCGTGCGTGGTGCCGTTCGGCGACGTGACGTTCTGGCGCAGGATCTCCGCGGTAACCGTGCTGCGGTGCAGGAGTTCGCCCGACCCGGCGACGGTAGAGCGCGCCAGCCGCTCGGCGAGCTCCGGTGCGAGCCCGGCGCTTCGGCCCGCGGCGGCCAGGCACTCCGTCAGATAAAAGACGTAGGCAGGCCCCGAGCCGGAGACCGCGGTCACGGCGTCGAGCATGGCTTCCTCCTCGACCCAGGCGACGTCCCCGACCGCGCGCAGCAGGGTTTCGCAGCGCGCACGCTGCACCGCCGTCACGTGGGCGTTGGCGACCGCCACTGTGATGCCGCGGCCGACTGCGGCCGGCGTGTTCGGCATTGCGCGAATCACCGCGCGACCGTCGGCGAGGTGGCGCGCAAGGCTGGCGATGGTACGGCCTGCGGCAATGGACAGCACGACCGTGCGCGATCCCGCCAGCGGCGCGAGCGGGGGCAATACCGCATCCATCACTTGCGGCTTCACCGCCAGCACGATTACCCCCGGCGGCGCCGGCAATGCTTCGACCCGCGCGTGCGCGGCGATCCCATGGCGTGCCAGCAGGGCCTCCGCCTGGGCGGGCGGGGCCGGATCCTGCACGACTACGCGCGCAGGATCGAGACCGCGTGCGAGCCAGCCCGAGAGCAGCGCCTGCCCCATGTTGCCGGCGCCTACAAGGAGCAACACCCCGTCGATCTCGAGCGTCATGCGCAAGCGCCTTCCTGTCGCCACTCACGGTAGGCGGCAAACCTCGCCGCCACCCGCGCCATCCCTGCAGCGGTCCCCGTCAGTGCCTCGCTGCGCGCCCGGCCCGATCCTCTACCAGAAACCGTTGACGGCAGGCGCCAGCCTAGCACGTGTCGATCGCTTGCGCAGGCGTCGCCATCCTGACGCCGAGCCAGACACTGGGCCAGACACTGGGCCAGACCTTTGCCAGACACTGGGCCAGACCTTTGCCAGACACTGGGCCAGACACTGTTGCGCGTGAAAGTGTTCGTTTGCGGTGGCGCGGCCGCTCAGGCTCGGCCCTCGGTCTCGAACATGGTCGAGGCCAGCGCAGCCTTGCTGTCTTTGCCCGCCCACACGACGAACTGGAACGCCTGGTAGTAGCGTTCGCAGGCCTCGAACGCGGCGCGCAGCAGCGCTTCGCACTGGTGCGGGGTGGCCAGCGCGCCGTTGAGCATCAGGCCCTGGCGAAACATGATCAGCCCCTCGCGGGTCCAAACGTCGAAGTGGCCGAGCCAGAGCTGCTCGTTGATCTGGGCGATGAGGCGATACACCTCCGGCATACGCGTATCGGGGATCTTGGCGTCGAATGCCGAGGCAATGTGCAAGGTCTCGAGGTCGATACGCCAGTTGAGCGATACCTGATAGTCCGTCCATTGCCCGGCGACCGTCAGCATCAGCTCATCGTCGCTGCCGCGCTCACAGGCCCAGTCGTTGCTGGCGGCGATCTGCTCGACGAGATCGATCGGGTTGCTGACCCGGCTGGGGCTTAGTTCCGTGATCGCCATTGCATCCCCCGTCCCTTGACGCGTCCCCTCGATGCATCCTGGATGCGTGTCGCGGCATGCCGCGGCCGTCATCGCGTGTGCGGTGGCAGGTTCTGCCGAGGGAGCGTTTCGCTGCGGCCGTGGCCGAGGTTGCAGCGAGCGCCCCTGGGCAAGCGCCGCGTACGCAGGACGCCGCCAAGGATGATCATGTGGCCACGTAAGCCAAGCCGGCCCCCCGGTGCAAGGCAGCCGTTCGCTTGTCCACGGCCAAAAACGCTAGCCCTGGCCCGCGCGCCAATGCCCTGGCAACGCGTGTTTCAGGTGACACACGCATTTATGGAGGCCGCCGAACAGAGGCGCCGATCAGCTTGGCTTGGCGGCTGCAAGCTGCGCTTCGAGGGCAGCGATGCGCGCAGCGAGCACGCCGTTCTCCTCGCGCGCCTTCGCCGCCATCTCCTTGACCGCTTCGAACTCCTCGCGCTGCACGATGTCCATTCCGCGCAGCAGGCGCTCGATCTGCGCCTTGAGCAAGGATTCGAATTCGCGCCGCATGCCTTGAGCCGCGCCGGCCGCGTCGGTCATCAGGCGCGCAAGTTCGTCAAGGAAGGGATTCTTTGTTTGCGTCATGGACGTCCTCGAGCGTCGCCTCGGCCAACCCCTGTACTATGGGGAGGCGGTTCGGGGTGATCAAGGCGCGCTGCTTCCTGCCACCCATCCGCGACGCCAGCATCCTTGACAGGCCGCGGGCGCTGCCGGATAGCTCGGCGCATGTCTCTGCTCGTCATTCCGTTTCCGGCGCTCGATCCGGTCGCGCTGCGACTCGGACCACTGATGATCAAGTGGTACGGTCTGGCCTACATGGCCGGGCTGCTGCTTGGCTGGCTCTATATCAAGCAGCTGCTGCGCAACAACCGCTTGTGGCCGGCGGCGAAGGCACCGTTCCCTGCCGAGAAGGCCGACGACCTGCTGCTGATGATGACACTCGGGGTCCTGTTGGGGGGGCGCCTTGGCTATGTCTTCTTCTACGAGCCGCGCTTCTTTCTTTCCCACCCCCTTGAGATCCCCGCCGTGTGGAACGGCGGCATGTCCTTCCACGGTGCGCTGCTCGGCTCGATCCTGGCGATTATCTACTTCGCGCGCCGCACCGGCGCCGCGGTGTGGAGCGTGATGGATGTGACCGCGGCAGCAACGCCCATGGGCCTGTTTTTCGGGCGTCTTGCCAACTTCATCAACGGCGAGCTGTGGGGCCGGCCGAGCACGGTGCCCTGGGCAATGGTCTTTCCCAATGCCGGACCGCTGCCGCGTCATCCGAGCCAGCTCTACGAGGCGGCGCTGGAAGGGGCGCTGCTGTTCGCCGTGCTGTGGTGGCTCACGCATCGGCGCGGGGCGATGCGCAAGCCCGGTGCCATCGCCGGGGCATTCCTGATCGGCTACGGCCTTGCCCGTTCCTTTAGCGAGCTGCTGCGCGAGCCCGATCCCGGCCACATCCTGACGCAGCCGCCCTTCACCGCCGGCATCCTTTATTCGCTACCCATGATCGTCGCTGGGGCAGTGATCGTGCGCGCGGCCCTGCGGCGGAAGCCGGCAGACGCCGATGTGCAAGCATGATCCTCGCAGGGACGGGTCGAGGGCAGAGCCATCGCCGCTGCCAGGCGCACAACCGCCGCAAGCACGAATCCCCTTCCGCCCCTTGACCGAGCCCGGCGCCGCGACCGGGTCCGGACTGCTGCAGCGGCTGCGCGCGCGCATCGCGTGCAAGGGCCCGCTGACGATTGCCGACTACATGCAGGCCTGCCTTGCCGATCCCAGCGGTGGCTACTGGCAGAAGCCCACCAGCATCGGTGCCGCAGGCGATTTCATAACCGCTCCCGAGATCAGCCAGATCTTCGGGGAGCTGATCGGCCTGTGGTGCGTTCTCGCCTGGCAAGGCCTCGGCCGTCCCGCATGTGTGCGCTTCGTCGAGCTCGGCCCGGGGCGCGCCACGCTGATGCGCGATGCGCTGCGCGCCGCGCGCACCATGCCGGCGTTCCTCGCCGCGGCAAGTGTGCATCTGATCGAGGCCAGCGCGCCGCTGCGCGCGATGCAGCAGCGGGTGCTCATCTCGTCCTCGCCGACGGCTGCGGAGCATGGCGCGACTGCCTGCACGGGCGCTCTACCCGCGATCACCTGGCACGCGGAGATTGCCGACGTGCCGCCCGGCCCGGCGATCGTCGTCGCCAACGAGTTCCTCGACGCCCTGCCAATCCGACAGCTGGTCTTCTCGGGCCACGATTGGCGCGAACGCGTCGTTGCCGCCGACGCCGGCGGTGCGCTCTTGTTCGCGCCGGGCGCACCTGCCGACGCCGGCCATCTGGCAAAGCAGGCCCCGCTGCCGGGTACGATCTGTGAATTGCGCCCGGGCGAAGAGGCGCTGTTCGCCGCGCTGGCGCGCCGCGGCGCGCCGCTCGTTGCGCTCTGCCTCGACTATGGTCCGGCGGAGGAGGCATTCGGGGACACGCTGCAGGGGGTCGCTGCGCATAGCTATTGCGACCCGCTCGCCGCGCCCGGCGCAACGGATCTCACCGCGCATGTGCAGTTTGCGGCCTTGCGCCGCAAGGCGTGCGCGGCGGGTTTCGCCGCCGACGGCCCTATTCCGCAGGCTGAGTTTCTTGGCCGGCTGGGAATCGCGGAGCGCGCCGCGCGGCTGATGGCGGCCAATCCGCAGCGCGCCGCCGAGATCGAAGCGGGCGTGGCGCGATTGATGTCGCCGACCGGCATGGGCGGCCTGATCAAGGCGCTGGCGGTGCGCTCGGCGCATCTTCCCCCGCTGCCCGCGTTTGGTTAGAAGGGCGCATGCTCGCGCCGCTGACCGCCCGTAGCCTTGCCGATGCCACCGGGGTCGCGCACGGCTTCTTCACCCGCCGGGGCAGCCTGTCGGAGGGCATCTACGCCAGCCTGAACTGCGGCCCAGGATCGGGGGACGATGCGCTGCGTGTGCAGGAAAACCGCGCGCGCGTGGCGAGCCTGCTCGGCGCGCAACATCTCCTCAGCGTGCATCAGGTGCATGGCACCACGGCCGTGGTCGCGCAACGCCCGTGGGCGAGCGGCGAGCGGCCGCGCGCCGATGCCATCGTTACCAGCCGCAGAGGGCTGGCCATCGGAGTGCTCACGGCCGATTGCGCTCCCGTCCTGCTGGCCGACGCCGAGGCCGGCGTCGTTGGTGCGGTGCACGCCGGCTGGCGCGGCGCCATCGCCGGAGTGACCGAGGCGGCGATCGCGGCGATGGAGGAACTCGGCGCCCGCAGGGCGCGCGTGCACGCCGCCGTCGGACCGTGCATCGGCCAGGCGCACTACGAGGTGGGCCCCGAGCTTGAGCGCGAGTTCATCGATCGCGATCCAGAGAGCGCGCCCTTCTTCGTCCGCCCTGGCGACAAGGCCCGTCCGCATCTGGATCTGTCGGGCTATATCGGCCTGCGGCTGCGGCGGGCGCAAATTGCCGCCGTCGAGGTCCTCACCGCGTGCACCTTCGTGGCGGCGGACACGTTCTTTTCCTATCGCCGCGCCCAGGCCCGGCGCGAGCAGGATTACGGGCGCCAAATCTCTGCCATCGTCTTGACTTAGCGGTGGTTTTCCACAACTTTGGCTAGCACCGGGGTTGTGCGCGCCGGGGAACGGCAGAGTTTTCCCCTGCGATTGGCTGGACGCCGCGTGTGTCAGCGAGTAGGGAGTCCCCTGGGGTACCGGCCGTAGCGTTGCCCGCCGCAGGGTTCGTACGTCGGCAGCCGGAAATTCAGGGGGCATGATCGCACAAGGGGGACGTCATCGTGACGACCATGGACGCTGCTGCGGCGCGGCGCCGGCACCCCGGGGTGGCACTTGCCGTCCTGATAACGTTGGCAGGAATTGCACTCGCCGGCTGCCAAACCGGCGGTTCGCTGTTCGCCAGCAACAGCCCGCCTAACCCCGAGCCGATCCAGCCGGCGGCACCTCCGCCGGCCCTGGCTAGGGTGTCGCTGGCGCCGATCATCGGCGCGCCGGATGCGATCGCCAAGCAGATCCAGCAGGACTTCGCCGCCTCCGCCGAGAAACAGCGCGTGGCCATCGCCCCCAAGGACGAGCGCGCCGATTTCACCCTGCGCGGCTATGTCGTCGCCTCCAAGGACAAGAGCGCGACCAAGGTGTCCTACATTTGGGACGTCACCGACCCTGGTGGGCGGCGCGTGAACCGCATCGCCGGGGAAGAGGTGGTCCCCGGCAGCGCCTCCAAGGACCCCTGGGCAGCGGTTACGCCGGCCGTGACGCAGGGCATCGCCGAGAAGGCGGCGAACGCCTTCGCCGCCTGGCTGCCGACCCACACCGGGCAGGCCGTCGCCACGGGCGCCGTAGCCCAGCCGGTCGGGGTCGGTGCCGAGCCGCACGCGATGCAGACCGCAGACACCGCCGCGAAGGGTCGCATCCGGACCGCGGCGGCGACACCCGCCGGCGGCGGTCCGACGACCGGCAGCATCGGCCGCTCGCCAGGCGTAAGCGCCGTCGTGCCGGCGGTCACCGGCGCGCCGGGTGATGGTTCCACCTCATTGACCGCCGCCATCCAACAGGAACTCGCGAATAAGGGCGTGTCGGTTTCCGAGAGCGCGACCGGCTCCTATCGCGTGCAAGGCTCCGTCACGCTCGGCCCCATCAAGGACGGCAAGCAGTCGATCCACATCGAATGGACGGTGCGCGATCCCGCGGGCAAGAAGCTCGGCACCGTTTCGCAGAAGAACGAGATCCCGGAAGGGTCGCTCGACGGGGCGTGGGGCAAGACGGCGGAGCAGGCCGCCGGCGCGGCGGCGCAGGGCATCGTCCGCCTGTTGCCCGTCGCCAAGGCCGCGAACTGAGCCGATCCGCCCGTCCATCGCCTGCACTCCACGGCAACGGCGCGGACAGCGCCGTTGTTTGCAAGAACGGCGCCGCCTTGCTAGAAGGCGCGCAGGTGTGAACGGAGTGCCGCCGATGCCCTTCGACACGCGTGATGGAACCCGCGCCAAGGGCGCGCCGCACATCAAGCTCGTCGCCGGCAACAGCAACCGACCTCTCGCCGAAGCCATCGCCGCGATCCTGAAGATTCCCCTCGCCAAGAGCATCGTGCGCCGCTTCGCGGACATGGAGGTGTTCGTCGAGGTGCAGGAGAACATGCGCGGCGAGGACGTGTACGTGCTGCAATCGACCTCGTTTCCCGCCAACGACAACCTGATGGAGCTGCTGATACTGGTCGACGCGCTGAAGCGGTCGATGGCCCGGCGCATCACTGCGGTGATGCCGTATTTCGGCTACGCCCGGCAAGACCGCCGGCCCGGCCCGCGCACGCCGATTTCCGCCAAGCTGGTCGCCAACCTGATCGAGCGCGCCGGCGTCGATCGGGTCATGACGGTCGACCTGCACGCCGGCCAGATCCAGGGCTTTTTCGATATCCCGACCGACAACCTGTTCGCTGCCCCGGTGATGGTCCGCGACATCCAGGAGCGCTACGGGGTCTCCAACCTGGTGGTCGTCTCGCCCGACGTCGGCGGCGTCGTGCGCGCGCGCGGCCTGGCGAAGCGCATCAACGTGCCGATCGCCATCTGCGACAAGCGCCGCGAGAGAGCCGGCGAATCCGAGGTGATGAACGTCATCGGCGAGGTCAAGGGCAAACGCTGCGTGCTGATCGACGACATCGTCGACTCGGGTGGCACGCTGGTGAACGCCGCCAATGCCCTGCTCGCCGAGGGTGCAAAAGAGGTCATCGCCTACATCACGCACGGCGTTCTATCGGGCGGCGCCGTCGCCAAAGTCACCTCCTCGCGGCTGAAGACGCTGGTGATCACCGACACCATCGAGCCGACCGAGGCGGTCAAGGCGGCAAAGAACGTCCGCGTACTGCCGATCTCGCCGCTGCTCGCCGAGGCCTTGGCCCGCACGGCGCGCGAAGAGAGCGTATCCAGCCTGTTCTATTGATCGGATCGCCGCTGCGGCGCGCTCCTGCCCGGCCGCGCGGGTGTGCTCCGAGTGAGCACTGACGACGTTATTCGAACACGTTCGGCGCCCAAGAGGCTTGCCTCAGGAACCCGATACGCGCACGTGCCATGATGTCGCTCACCGGTTGCACGCCTTGCATTTGCCGCCGTCGCCACCGCCGCCACGGCCCACCGCTCTTCCGCGTGCTCGCAGTGGGTTGCGGACTGGTGCTCGGGGGATGCGCCGCGCTATGCGATGAGTACACGGATGATTACGCCGCGCGCAGCGCCCGCCGTGCGCCCACTGCGGAAAGTGCGACCTTTGCTGCACGCAAGGCGGCGCTGCTGCGGCCGCCACGCACGCCCGCGTGCGAGACGGGGCCTGCCGACAAGCCGTCCGGCGACGCGCCGATTGCTACCAATGCCGTTCTGGCCTTGCGCATCAAGCTCGAGTATGAGCGGGAATGCTATCGTCAGGCGGAGAGGCGGGTGCGCGCGCAGCTGCTTTCCCTGCAGGCCTTGGTGGCCGACGCTACCAAGGCGCATGGCGCGCCCGCATCCGCTACGGCAGGCGGCCCATCGGCGAGCCCGTGAGGCGCGCGCATCGGCCGCACTTCGCGGCCGATGCCGGTTGCGCCGCGCGGCCACAATGGTCGTGTCGGGCCGCGCCGGGGTGTACGGGGAGGTCGGCGAACGATGATCGATGCGGCCCTGGTCGGGCTCGGCTGGTGGGGGCGCACGCTGCAGCGCGAGCTCGCAGGCAGCGACCTGCTGCGCCCGGTCCTCGGCGTCGACCCGAGCGCCGAGGCGCGCGCCGCGATCGGCGGCATCGCCACCACGGCGCGCTTCGAAGACGCCCTCGCGCGCGACGACATCGGCGCCGTGATCATCTGTTCGCCCCATGCATTGCACGCCTCGCAGATCATCGCCGCCGCGGCGGCCGGCAAGCACGTGTTCTGCGAGAAGCCGCTGTGCACCAGCACGCGGCAGATGCAGGCCATTGCCGAGGCGGTGACGGCCGCCGGCGTGCAGCTCGGCATCGGTCACGAGCGGCGCTTCGAGCCGGGAATTGTCGAGCTGCGGGCGCGCGCGGCCGCCGGCGAGTTCGGCACACCGCTGCTGCTCGAGGGCAATTTCAGTCAGGACAAGTTTCTCGCGCTGCCCGCCGACAACTGGCGCCTGTCGGCCGCGGCGGCGCCGGTCGGTCCGCTGTCGGCGACCGGCATCCATCTCGTCGATCTGGCGATTGCCTTCCTCGGTAGGCCCGCCGAGGTGTGGGCAAGGCTGGCAACCCGTGGCAGCACGTTTGCCAATGGCGATACGCTCGCGATCATGATCGTGTTTGCCAGCGGCGCCTCGGCGCTGATCTCGGCGATCCTCGCCACGCCGTTCGTCGGCCGGGTGGCGCTGTATGGCTCGCACGCCTGGGCGGAGCTGCGCGATCGGACGCACCCCGAGCAGCCGAGCGGCTGGGATCTGACGACGGCTGTGCGCGGCGCCGCCCCGGCGACGCGCTACC
>JBPYEF010000140.1:0-2706 GCA_051985875.1 Hyphomicrobiaceae bacterium | reverse complement strand
GCAACGTTGAGCTTCACCGTCAGGCTGTCGGCGCGGAAGAAGGGCTCCTGCAGGTTGACGGAGGCATCGGCGATGCGCACCTTCTCAAAGCGAAAGTACGGCGTCGGCAGCACGTGCAGGTTGACCGCCCCGCCCACCCGCACCTCGCGTCCCAGCAGGCGGGTCGCTTCCTCCTCGAACACGCCGCGGTAGCCGTTCCAGTCAATGAAATAGGGAACGGCGAACAGCGCGCCCATGACGGTGATCAGGAAAACGGCAAGCGCAATGAGAAAGTTGCTCATGGCCGCGTCTCAGCGATCGGCCGACCCGTCGGCGGCACCGCAGCCCCGCGCCGCGCGGCCACTCGCACCCCTCAGCCAAGCCACCTCGCATATCTCCTTGGCACGGTTGCAGCGCGGGATGGGCCCGCGCCGCAACCCCGCGCCGCTCTATGGCGGCGCAGTATCGCACAGTTGCGCGCAAGTATGGACGGTGAAAATGCCGCTCTGGAACATTCCCGCGCTGTGGGCAGCCGGTACGCTTGCGATTGCCACCCGGCCCGGAGTGGTATAGTGGCGGCCATGCCCGAGAATCCTCGCCCAGCGGCTGCGGCCGCAGCCCCGGCGGCGCCGAAACGCAGCATTTCCGAACGCGCCCGCGTCGCGCCGGCCGCGCGCTGCGACTATCTAGCCGATCTCAATGCCGAGCAGGCCGCGGCCGTCGACGCGCTCGACGGCCCCGTGCTCGTGCTGGCGGGGGCAGGTACCGGCAAGACCCGCGTGCTGACCACCCGCATCGCCCACATCCTCTTCAGCGGGCGGGCACGCGGCTCACAGATCCTCGCCGTCACCTTCACCAACAAGGCGGCGCGGGAGATGAAGGAGCGCATCGGCGCGTTGCTCGGCGGTGCGGTCGAGGGCATGCCGTGGCTCGGCACCTTCCACGCCATCGGCGTCAAGATCCTGCGCCGCCACGCCGAGCTGGTCGACCTGCGCTCTGGCTTCACCATCCTCGATAGCGACGACCAGCTGCGCCTGCTCTCCCAGGTACTCGCCGGAGAGGGTCTCGACAAGCAGCGCTGGCCGGCGCGCCAGCTCGCCAGCCTGATCGACCATTGGAAGAGCCGCGGGCTCACCCCCGACATGGTGCCGCGCGGCGAGGCATATGGCTTTGCCGAGGGCAAGGGCGCGCACCTCTACGCGGCCTACCAGGCGCGCTTGAAGGAGCTCAACGCGGTGGACTTCGGAGACTTGCTGCTCGAGGTCCTGCGGCTGTTCCGGACGCAACCCGACGTACTCGCCGATTACCGGCGGCGCTTCCGCTACACGTTGGTCGACGAGTATCAGGACACCAACGTCGCCCAGTACCTGTGGCTGCGCCTGATTGCCGGCGGCTCGCCGAACATCTGCTGCGTTGGCGATGACGACCAGTCGATCTATGGCTGGCGCGGCGCGGAGGTCGACAATATCCTGCGCTTCGAGGCGGACTTTCCCGGAGCGCGCATCATTCGCCTCGAGCGCAACTACCGCTCCAAGGGGCACATTCTCGGCGCCGCCGCAGGGCTGATCGCCCACAACCGGGACCGGCTCGGCAAGACGCTGTTCACCGACAGCGACGCGGGCGAGCTGGTCACGGTGTCGGGCTTCTGGGACGAGGAGGACGAGGCGCGCTCGGTTGCCCAGGACCTCGAGGCGCTGATCGAGGCCGGCCAGGAGCTCGGCAACATCGCCATTCTCGTGCGCGCTTCCTTCCAGATGCGCGCCTTTGAGGATCGCTTCGTCGCGTTCGGTGTACCCTACCGGGTGATCGGCGGGCCGCGCTTTTATGAGCGCCAGGACATCAAGGACGCCATCGCCTACCTCGAGGTGGTGCACAATCCGGACAACGACCTCAAGTTCGAGCGCATCCTCAATGTCCCAAAGCGCGGTCTCGGCGAGACGGCCTTGCGCCACATCAACCAGCTGGCGCGGGCGCGCAAGGTGTCCCTCTACCGTGCCGCGCGCGAGATCGTCGAGACGGAGGAGCTGCCGAGCAAGGCCCGCAGGTCGCTCGGCGATCTGATCGCCGCCTTCGAGCGCTGGCGCGGCCGCGAGGGCATAAAGCACACCGATCTCGCCGAGCTGATCCTCGATGAGTCCGGCTATACGCAGATGTGGCAGGACGACAGCAGCCCGCAGGCCCGGGCGCGGCTCGAGAACCTGAAGGAACTGATTCGCTTCATGCACGAGTTTGCCAACCTGCAGGGCTTCCTCGAGCACGTGGCGCTGGTGATGGATGCCGATACGCAGCACGGGACAGAGCGCGTCTCGCTGATGACGCTGCACGCCGCCAAGGGGCTGGAGTTCGACGTCGTGTTCCTGCCGGGCTGGGAGGAGGGGCTGTTTCCGCACCAGCGCAGCATCGATGAGAACGGCTCGGCCGGGCTCGAGGAGGAGCGGCGCCTGGCCTACGTCGGCATCACCCGCGCGCGGCGCCAGGTGAAAATCAGCTTCGCCCACAACCGCCGCACGCGCGGCCTGTGGCAGACCGCATCGCCATCGCGCTTCGTCGACGAACTGCCCGAGCAGCACGTCGCCGCCATACCGGGCAGCGGTGACGGCGTGCCGCGCCACGCCTATGGCCCGAGCCGCTTCGATGAGGAGCAGTTTGCAAGCGCGTACACCACGCCCGGCTGGCAGCGCGCCCAGCAGCACCTGCGGCGCGAGGATCGCGGCCGGGCCGCCGCCG
>JBPYEF010000139.1:0-2516 GCA_051985875.1 Hyphomicrobiaceae bacterium | reverse complement strand
GCCGCATGCGACCCCAAGGGGGGTGGGGTCGAGCACGGGCCGCGCATTTTTCATCAGTCGAGCTGCCACCACACCCCCGAGGTCTACGGCGGCATCGAGGAGCTCAAGGCAGGCGCGCTACTGCGGCAGTTTTTTTCCGCCCGGCGCCGTTGATGACGCGCTTCGGCGTCGGACTGGCCATGAGATCCTGGGCGGTGCGGATCGGCAGGAGACCGTGGCGCTCGTAGAGCTCGCCGAGCGCATCCCAGTCCTGCAACACGGTGCGGTAGATCCAGCGATAGCTGCGCTGCGCCTCGGCGAGACGGAAGGCGCGCTGCCGGCCAATGAACTCGGCCGTTGCCGCGATCTCGAGCCAGTTGACGACGAGGTGCACATAGGTTGCTTCATAGCCGCGCGCGCCATCGGGCAATTCGGTCGGCGCCGTCGGGTAGCGTCGCACCAGCTCATCGAGGAAGGGTGCGACCGGATCATGGTTCGGCGTGTCCAGATGCCACAAGTACCAGTGCATCTGCTCGTGCAGGTAGGTCGACAGCAGTAGGTCCTCACTGTCGGCGAAGCGGTTGCCGAGCGTCAGGATCGGCGAGCTGTAGGTGTCGCTGCCGGGGACGATGCGCACCACCTTGGTGTATTCGTAGCGCGACAGATCGTGGCGCCGGCGCAGCGCCAGCAGCAGCCCCTGCACTCGCTCCCCCTCGCGGCGTGCATGGCCGAGGTCGACCGTGATGCGCATACGGTCAGCCTTGGCCACGACCCCCGAGTCCCTCGCAACCTTTCGCATGCCGCGCTGCTCTAGCAGCATGTGGCGGAAGACGTAAGTGCTGGGCTGTGGATAAGATCTCAACCGGCCGCCAGCCAGCGTGTCAGCACCTCCTTCAGCTGTTCGCGTGCAGGCAACGCGGCGGTGAGGATCTCGCCGAAGCGGAAGAAGTCGAGCGGCGCGAAGCTCGCGACGTCCGGGCGGATCAGTACATCGGGCGGGAATGCTTTGAGCTTTTCGCGTGCGAGGGCGCAAAACAGCATCTGGGTTGCCCCGGTGAGCAGTTGCAGGCCGCCGGGGAGGGCGCTTGCGGCACCAAGTGGACGCGTGGTGCCGGTCACATCGACCGCCACCGTGCGGTCGGCGTGCGGTATGACGATGTCGTGCGGCAGCGGATTGACGTAGCCGCCGTCGATCAGCACCCGGCCGGCGCGCACCACGGGGCGCGACAGCGTGGGCAGCGCGCAGCTGGCCGCGAGCGCGGGAATGACGGGGCCCGAATCGATGACAACCTCGGCATTGGCGTGGAAATCGGCGGCGACGGCGAGGAAGGGGATTTTCAGCGCGGCAAAATCGCAGCGCAGCGCGTCGGGCAGCAGCACTTCAAAGAGCGTGACGTTGTCGATGGCGCTGAGCGCGCGTGGGCTAACGAGGCTCATGAAGCGGCCGCACAGCCTCGGCGCCGCGCGCCTGAAGAAGCGGGCACGCGTGTCGAACAGCTGGGCGAAGTGCTCTCGCAGCTCGGCGGCCGACAATCCCGCCGCGTAGGCCGCGCCGCAGATCGCACCCATGGAGGTACCGGCGATCAACGACGGCTTGATGCCGAGCTGGTCGAAGGCCTCGAGCACGACGATGTGGGCCAGTCCGCGCGCCGAGCCGCCGCTGAGCGCCAGGCCGATGCGCGGCGCGGCGCGCGACTCGCCCTTGCCCGAAGCTGGCGGTTGCGCGGTCATGGCTCGCGCTTGCGCGTCAGGGCCTTGAGCCGCGCCAGCCGGCGTCGGCGGGCCAAGGCGCGTGGCGCCTCATCGGGCGCGGTTACCGGCGGCAGTGCCTGCGCCGGTTCGCTCAGGAGGATGCGCGTGAGCTGGCGACGCAACTGCGCCTTGGCCGGTTGCGCCGCTGCCAGTATGTCGCGGAAGCGGTGGAAGTCGAGCACGTAGAAGGCGTCGACTTCGACGTCGATGTAGACGTCGGGCTGATGCGCCTTCAGCTTCTCGCGTACGATCGAGCGCTGCATGATCTGGGAGGAGGCCATCAATGCCCCGAAGGCGGACGGCAGCGGGCGGCGGGGTTGTCCGATGGAGGCGCCGCTGACGTCAATCGCAACGGTGATATCGGCCTCACCGCCGAGCACGTCAAAGGGCAGCGGATTGACGAGGCCACCGTCCATGAAAACACGTCCCTCGATGGTCACCGGGGTAAACAGCGCCGGCAGCGCCATGCTGGCGGCGATCGCCCGCCGCAGGTCGCCCGTGGCGAACACCACCTGCTCCTGGGCGTAAAGGTCCGTCGCCACCACGCGCAGGGGAATCTGCAGAGCGCCAAAATCGCGGGCGATCTCGCGCGGCAACAGCAGCTGCAGCACCGACAGGGGATTGAGGAGCGCGGAACGGATGGGGATGAGGTTGAGGATCTTCAGCACCGGCTCGGCGCGTGCTGAAAACAGCTGGCGCACGATGTCGAGGCGTTGGCTCAGCGCCTCTTCGGTGTGGGCACGCAGCATCTTGGCGGACATACCCGAGGCATAGGCAGCCCCGAA
>JBPYEF010000138.1:0-5115 GCA_051985875.1 Hyphomicrobiaceae bacterium | reverse complement strand
GCGGCTTCCGATCCACATTGTCTTCTCCTACGACGAAGAGGTGGGCTGCACGGGCGTGCGCCCGATGATCGCCGAGCTCGGCAAGACCCTGCCGCGGCCGCAGATGGTATTCGTCGGCGAGCCGACGGAGATGGGCGTGGTCAACGCCCACAAGGGGCCGGCGCGGTGGCGCGTCGAGGTGACGGGCCGCGCGGCGCACTCGAGCATGCCGCAGCACGGCGTCAATGCCATCAGCTACGCCGGCGCACTGCTGGGCGAGCTGGCGCGCATGGAGCGGGAGCTGCGCGTGGGACCGCACGACCAGCGCTTCGATCCCCCGTGGACCAGCCTGCAGGTGACGCAGATCGAAGGCGGCACGGCCTCCAACATCGTGCCCGCGCCGTGCTGGTTCGGCTGGGAGATCCGCGGCCTGCCGGGGTTCGACCCCATGACATTGGACGCGCGATTGAAAGCGTTCGCAGCCGAGCAGTGCCTGCCGGAGATGCATCGCGTTGCCGCCGAGGCCGGCATCGATATCGCCCTGACCAACCGCGTCGCCGCATTTGCCGCCGACACCGCCTCCGGCATCGTCCCGCTCACCCTCCAGCTCGCCGAGCGCAACGCGACGTTCTGCGTCTCCTACTGCACGGAGGCCGGATTGTTTCAGCAGGGCGGGGCGCCGGCGATCGTGTGTGGGCCCGGGAACATAGCCCAGGCGCACACCGCGAACGAATACATCCACGTCTCCGAGCTCGAGAAATGCCTCGCCTTCCTCGGCCGCCTGGCGGAGTGGGCGGCAGCCTGAGACCGGGCGCAGCGGAGGGCGCTGTCGGCGCCGCGGGCGCTCGCCTGCACGCGGCTCCGCCGGCTCTTAGCCCCGTCCCTCGAACGGCATCTTCGTCGCCTTGATGTTCATGAACAGCACGTTGGCATCGAGCGGCAGACTCGCCATATAGCGGATCGCCGAGCCGCAATGCTCCACGTCCATCACCGCCTCGGGTGCGACGGTGCCGTTCGCCTGCGGGACGCCGGCCTTCATGCGCCCGCCCATGGCGGTGTCGGCGTTGCCGATATCGAGCTGGCCGCAGGCGATGTCGTGTTTGCGCCCATCGAGCGCGATGCACTTGGTGAGCCCGGTGATCGCGTGCTTGGTCGTGGTGTACGGGCTGGAGTTGGGGCGCGGCGTGTGCGCGGAAATCGAGCCATTGTTGACAATGCGCCCGCCGCGCGGGGACTGCGCCTTCATGATCTTGATCGCTTCCTGAGCGCACAGGAACGAGCCCGTCAGGTTGACATCGACGACGGCCTTCCACTGCTCGAAGCTCAGTTCCTCCATGGGCACCGCAGGTGCGCCCATGCCAGCGTTGTTGAACAGGAAGTCGAGGCGGCCCCCAAAGGCCTTTTTGGTTTCGGCGAACAGGCGCTGCACCTCCTCGGGCTTGCCGACATCGGCGGCGATTGCCACCATTTTGCCGCCGCCCGCCTTGGCCATCGCCACCGTCTTGTCGAGCTCCGCCTTGCGCCGACCGGCGACGACAACATTCCAACCATCGCCCTGCAGCGCCAGTGCCGCCGAGCGCCCGATGCCGCTGCCGCCGCCCGTAATGAGCGCAACCTTGCCTGATGCCATAACGCGCCTCCTCGATCGACCCTGAACCGTGGCAGCCTACCCGCAACGGAGCCAAGCGCGCCACTGCGATCATGCCCGCACACGCGGTAGCGCGACCCAGTGGGCACTGCGCCGACTGGTGGCCCAGGATGCTGCTCCGGGGCGTATGCCTCAGGGTATGCGACGCGGGGGGTGTGGGCCCCGGGGTGCATGCCTGAGGTGCGTGCCGGGTGCGCCTTGCGTGAGAGTGTCGCTTCGCTGCGTGTGCGAGCCCGGCAGCGGCGCCAGCGCCGTTGCCCGCCCTCGGGCGCCCCGGCGGCCGTTGACCTAGCGGGTCGGGACCGGCTTCTCGCCGCGGTAGTCGTAGAAGCCGCGCTGCGTCTTGCGGCCGAGCCAGCCCGCCTCGACGTACTTCACCAGCAGCGGACAGGGGCGGTACTTTGAATCGGCAAGGCCCTCGTAGAGCACCTGCATCACCGAAAGGCAGGTATCGAGGCCGATGAAGTCGGCGAGCTCCAACGGGCCCATCGGATGATTGGCGCCGAGGCGCATCGCCTTGTCGATCGCTTCGACCGTGCCAACGCCCTCATAGAGCGTGTAAACCGCCTCGTTGATCATCGGCAACAGAATGCGATTGACGATGAAGGCGGGAAAGTCTTCGGAGACGGCGATGATCTTGCCGAGGGTCTCGATGAAGCGCTTGGCCTGCCCGAACGTCTCATCCTCGGTGGCAATCCCGCGGATTAGCTCGACGAGCTGCATCATCGGCACGGGATTCATGAAATGCATGCCGATGAAACGCTCGGGACGGTCGGTCACCGAGGCGAGGCGGGTGATCGAGATCGACGACGTGTTGGTCGCGAGCACTGCGCTCTTCTTTAGCTTTGGACATAGCTCGACGAAAATCTTGCGCTTGACCGCCTCCTCTTCGACCGCGGCCTCGATGACAAGATCGGCCGTTCCGATCGCATCGAGGTCCGGTGCGGCACCGATGCGCCCCAGCGCCGCGCGCATCTGCGCGTCGGTGATGATGCCGCGCGACACCTGACGCGTCATGTTGCGTTCGATCACGCCGCGCGCCTGTTCCACGGCTTCGGGCCTGACGTCGTTGACCGCGACCTCGTAGCCGGCCAGCGCCACCACGTGGGCTATGCCATTGCCCATCTGGCCGGCGCCGATCACGCCGACCGTCTTGATGGTGGACGTGGCACACTCGTCCTCTCGTCGTGCCGATTGTGCGCCGGGTTTTTTCACTTTGACGGTTGCGTCCATGACGCCTAGCTCCTTCAACGCCCCGGTTGCCTACCCGCCGCCGGAATGCCCATCGCTATGCTGCCCACGCCAAGCCTAGCGGCCTGCCTTCTCCAACTCCGCCCGCAGCTCCGGGAGAACTTGGAACAGATCGGCGACCAACCCAAAGTCGGCGACCTGAAAGATGGGCGCTTCGCTGTCTTTGTTGATGGCGACGATCACCTTGCTGTCCTTCATGCCGGCGAGATGCTGGATGGCGCCGGAAATACCGACGGCGATGTAAAGCTCGGGGGCAACGACCTTGCCGGTCTGGCCGACCTGATAGTCGTTCGGCACGTAGCCTGCGTCGACGGCCGCTCGGCTCGCACCGACGGCCGCGCCGAGCTGGTCGGCGACCGGCTCGATGTACTTCTTGAAGTTCTCGTTTGATTGCAGCCCGCGCCCCCCGGAGATGACGATCTTCGCGGCGGTGAGCTCCGGCCGGTCGGACTTCTGCAACTCGGCCTTTTCGAAGCGCGACAACCCGACCGGCGGCGGGGCGGCGAGGCGCTCGATGGCGGCCGAACCGACGTTGCCGACGGCCGGGAACGCCGTCGTACGCACCGTGATCACCCGCTTCGCGTCGCTGCTCTTTACCGTCTGGATGGCGTTGCCCGCATAGATCGGCCGCTCGAACGTGTCGGGCGCCAGCACCTTGATGACGTCCGACACCTGCATGACGTCGAGCAGGGCCGCGACGCGCGGTATCACGTTCTTGCCCGTGGCCGTGGCGGGCGCGACCACGGCGTCGTAGGCGGCCATCAGACTACTGATCAGGGCCGCGACCTCTTCCGCCAATTGGTGCGCGAATTGCGGCGCGTCGGCGAGCAGGACCTTGGCCGCGCCGTCGAGTTTTGCGGCCGCCTGCGCGACGGGCTCGCATCCGCCCCCGGCGACGAGGACATGGACGTCCCCGCCCAGCGCTAGCGCGGCACTCATAGCCTTGGCCGTCGCGGCGCCGAGCACCCGATTGTCGTGATCGGCGACGAGCAAGACGGTCACGTGAGTGCTCCCGTCTCTTTCAGCTTGGCGACAAGCTCGGCGGCGTTCGCCACCTTGACGCCGGCCTTGCGGCCCGGAGGCTCCACGGTCTTCAACACCGTCAGCCGCGGGCTCGGATCTATTCCGTAGTCGGCGGGTTTCTTCACCTCGAGCGGCTTCTTCTTCGCCTTCATGATATTCGGCAGCGAGGGATAGCGCGGCTCGTTGAGGCGCAGATCCGTGGTGATCACCGCCGGCAATCGCAGACGCAGCGTCTCGAGCCCGCCGTCAACCTCGCGCGTAACCAGGGCGGCGTCGTTCTCGACGACGATTTTCGAGGCAAAGGTAGCCTGCGGCCAGCCGAGAAGGGCCGCGAGCATCTGTCCGGTTTGCCCGAAGTCGTCGTCGATCGCCTGCTTGCCGAGGATGATGAACGATGGCTGTTCCGCGCCGATGACGCCCTTGAGCAGCTTGGCGACGGCGAGCGGCTCGACCGTGAGGTTATCGGGCGTCTCAACGAGGATCCCGCGATCGGCACCCATCGACAGCGCCGTGCGGATCGTCTCCTGGGATTTGGCCGGACCGATGGAAACGGCAACGATCTCGCTAACCTTTCCCTTCTCCTTGAGCCGCACCGCCTCCTCAACGGCGATCTCGTCAAAGGGGTTCATGGACATCTTGACGCTGGCGAGTTCGACCCCTGATCCGTCGGATTTGACGCGGATCTTGACGTTGAAATCGACGACGCGCTTGACCGCGACGAGAACCTTCATGCGCTGGTGCATCCCCTGCTGGTCGCGCCCCGGGAGCCGTCTGCGCGCGCCCTGCCCTGCCGCGGCGCTCCCGCGGCAGCGCGCCATGCCCCCCGGCGCCCCTGCGCGAGCTTGTCCCGTGCCCGGCGGCAGTGGGTGCGCCGTGCTGCACTGCGAACGGCAACGCACGCCCGCCCGGTGCGGACCCGCGCGCCACAAGGACGGCATCGAGAAGCGACGGAGTCGTCATCTGCTTCGCACATGCGAAAAAAGGTAGATCCGTGACAATTGGGTGTCAATTGGGCAACGCGGCCGCTACCCTGGACAAAGGTTAGGCAGCGGCGGCTGTGGCGCAAACGCCGCAGCACGGCGGCGCTGACGCTGGGCTCCAGCGGCGGGGGCGTGGCACGCGGCCTAGCGGTTCTGGCCAGGAACCCACAGCACGTCGCCCGCGCCGAGCGCGTTGGCTGAGCGGCTGGCGACAAACAGCAGGTCCGAAAGGCG
>JBPYEF010000137.1:0-4178 GCA_051985875.1 Hyphomicrobiaceae bacterium | reverse complement strand
GCGCGGCATCAGCGCAACGATGATCCTTGCCGAGGCGCTGGTCGAAGTGCGGCGCGCGGGCTTTTTCGGCAAGGTCGAACGCAACGGGCGCAGCGGTACGAGCAACGTCGGGCCGATCAAGGGGGCTGGCGAGGGGCGCGCCGGAGATGCCACCAATGTGGTCACGGACTACCTGCGCGTGTGGGGCGAGAGCCGCAGCCACGACCGGCGTTTCTACCGAGACATCACCGCTGCCTACCGCGACGCATTCCAGCGCGCCGCCGCCGCCGCGGCCAGCAGCGACGGTAAACGCGGACGCGTCCGCTTTACCGCCCGCACCGCCTATCTTCCCTTCCGCCTGCGAGAGAATGCCGCTGTCGTTCGGCGCGCCGTGTCCGCCGTCGCCGGGCAAGGGCTCGAGCCGCAGCTGCGGATCGCCAATGGCGGACTGGACGCGAACTGCCTGGTCCGGCACGGCATTCCGACGGTGACGTTCGGCGCCGGGCAGAACGGGGCACATACGGTCGACGAGTGGGTCGACCTCGCCGAGTTCGCGGCTGCCTGTCGCGTGGCGTTCGCGCTCGCTACGACGGCTTGATCGCAGCGCGAGCGCACGCGCGCGGAAAGGCTTGGACCGAGCGCCTTGCCGCGGCGGCCATGGCGACGCTGGGCCTGCGCGCGATCGGTCGGCACTCGGCGGTTGGGCCGGGAGCCACGGGCGCGATGGCGCGGGTTTATCGCAGGCGGTAGCTGCGTTCGAGCGCCTGGGTCCACTTGCCGATCGGGTAGCAGTAGACAAAGAAGCATACCAGCACGAAGGCATAGAGCGGGGCGAGCAGCTCCGGCCGCGAACCCTCGGCGGCATGCACTTGCGAGGTCAAGGTGATCATCTCGCTCACGCCGACGACGGAGGCATTGACGGTGGACATGGCGATCAGGGAATAGAGGTTCATCCACGGCGGCAGCATGCGCTTGACCGACTGCGGCAAAATCACCAGGCGCAGGGTCTGCCGGCGGTTGAGGCCGAGGGCCTTGGCGCCGTCCCACTGCCCGGCGCCGATCGACAGGATCGCGCCGCGCACGATTTCCGAGGTATTGGCCATCACGGGGAGCGCGAAGCCGAAGATCGCCTTTGCCCAATCCGGGAACGGAATGCGCAAGCCGAAAACGCGGATCTCGAACGGAAGCAGCAGTACGCACAAGAACAAAAGAACCAGCCAGGGGGCATTGCGAAAGAGCTGGGTGATCAGGCGCGCAGTGAAGCGCAGGATGCCCTGAGGCGCCAGCTGGGCGATGCCAACCGGCACGCCGATGAGCGTTCCGAACCCCATCGCCGCCATGGAAATCAGGATATTGAAGCCGAACCCGGTGAGCAGCAGCGGTGCCCAGCGCACCAGCACCTCGCGCGCTGAGGCCTTGGCCGCTGGTTCCGCCGCGAGCACCACCGTGGCGCCGAGCAGCGTGCCGGCGATGCACAGCAGCGCCAAGCGCGCGCCTAACGCGCCGCCCTTGCCTTGCTCGGCGCGCCGATCGCTGAAACCGCCTTCCCGGCCGGCCCGCCCGTGGCCAAGCGCATCTTGGCCGAAGCCCGGAATCGCGAGGCGGCGCTCGATGTGGCCTAACAGGGCGACGAGGAGAAAGACGAGGAGCAGGTAGACGACGAGCACGAACAGCATCATCTCGCGCACGTTGGTGGCGTCACTCCAGATCTGCTTGCAGACGTATAGCAGTTCCGGGACGGCGATGGCGTAGGCGAGGTTCGTCGTCTTGACCAGATTGACCAGATTATTGCCGAGCGCAGGCAGGCAGACGCGGACGGCCATCGGCAGCACGACGAAACAATAGGTTTGCCAGCGCGACAACGCCAGGCTGCGGGCCGCCTCGATCGTCGATTTCGGGATGGCGTCGATGCCGGAACGAAAGATCTCGATATTGAAGGCGCCGGCGAACAACGACAGCGAAATGATTGCCCACTGCAGATTGGAGACCATCGGCACGACGGCCCCGGTCCCGTCGGGCACGCGCGGCAGCAGGTAGCCGAGCCCGAAATAGAAGAAATAGATTTGCACGAGGGGGGGCGTGTTGCGGAACAAAGAGATGAAGGCGGCGATGATGCGGCGCACCACGCCCAGTCGTGAACCCTGCAACCAGGCACCGGCGATGCCGATGAGGACCGAAAGGACGACGGTTATGACCGCGAGCTCGAGCGTCAGAAAGAAGCCCTTGATTACGCGTGCGCGGTCGAAATCGTCGTAAATGAACGTCAGGTTGATGCCGGTCCGGTCGTAGAAGCTGCGAAACCAGTCGTAGATCGGCTGCATGCGCCGCGCCTGACGTGTGCATCAACGATGTCCGGTGAATGCTCGGGTAAAAGCGCGGGTGGCGCGCGCCCCGCCTCAGTTGCCGGACTTGGCCTTCTCGTGCATGCGTCGCGCGTAGTCCGTCGGCGGCACGTGCCATTTCTTCTCGAGTTCGACGATGCGGCCCGACTTCATCCACTCGCGGTGAATGTCCTCCATGACCTTTTGCAAGTTGCTTTCGCCGAGCTTCACGGCGATCGCCCAGGGCGTCTCCATGATGCCGGGCAGGGGCATGTGATAGCCGTCTTTCCAGTCGCTGTCTGCGAGCTTGCCGACGATGAACGTCTGATCGTAGAGGTAGCCGATGCAATCGCTGTTTTTCAGTGCCAACAGCGGCTTCTCCGAGCCGTCGAAGGAGGCAATTTCCGGACCGTACTGCAGGGCGACGTCTTTGTTGTAGAACGCGCCGGTGGTACCGCACAGCTTCTTGCCCTTGAGGTCGCTCCAGCTCTTAACCGGCGCATCTTTTTTCAGCAGTATGTTGACCGCGTCCGAATAGTAGAGCGGCTCGATCACCTGCACGACTTTGCGCCGCTCGGGCTTGTCCGACATCGTCGCGATCATCAGGTCGATCTTGCCCTGGTTGAGGAATTCCATGCGATTGGCAGACACGACGGGCACCAGCTCGAGCTTCACCCCGAGCTTGCGGGCGACGTCGCCGGCAAGGTCGGGCTCGAGCCCGATGATCGCGCCGGAGGGGTCGCGAAAGCCGAATGGCTTGTAGTCGGCCTTGACGCCGACGATGAGCGTGCCCCGCTTCTTGATGTCCTCGAGAACGTCGGCGCGGGCGACGGTGCACAGCGTGACGCATGCGAGCAGACCCGCGGCGATGGTGCCGATGATCTTGGAGATACCCATTATTCCCCTCCTCTGGCGATGGCAGGCAGGCTAGCCAACTTTGCCTCACGGCGCCATCGGCGACGGCGGCCAGCGCACCCGCAAGGCACCGCCGATCGCTCTCGGCGTGCTTTGCCGGCCGTCGCGCGAGCGAGCGCCTAGTGCTTGCGCAGCGGCCTACGGGCCGGGATCGCCTGACGCGAGCATCTCCGCGAGCTCGCCTTCCAGGGATTTGGGCTCGATGCCGAGAGCGCCAAACCCCGGCAGCGCCGGCGAGGCGGTGCTGTCGGTTTGCATCAGCGCCACCTGACCGCGGGTGAGCGGTGCTCCGGGCAGAAGTTCGGCGACGCGCGCTGCCACATGCCACAAGGCAAACGGGACGGGCAGCAGCAGCGGATGACGGCCGAGGCGAGCGGCAACCACCGCGAGCAGTTCTGCATACGTGTAGACGCGCGGGCCGCCGAGCTCGTACGTCATGGCTCGGGCGGACTGCGGGTCGAGGCTGCGCACGATCGCCAAGGCCACATCATCGACCGATGCCGGCTGCAGCCTGGTCCGACCCCTCCCGAACGAGGGTAGCGCCGGCAGGCGGCGGATCAGCCCTGTCAGCGTGGTAATCAGGGCATCATCGCGCCCGAACATCACCGCCGGGCGCACGATCGTGGCATCGGCGAAGGCGGCCTTTACCGCGCGCTCTCCTTGGCCGCGGCTGCGGATATACGGGGAGGGCGAGTGTGGATCGGCGCCGATGTCCGATACGTGCACGAGGCGCTCGAGGCCGGCCCTCTGCGCCTCGCGCGCAATGCGTTCGGCTGCCGCAACGTGCACTGCCGCGAACGTGTCTGCGCCTCGCTCCACGTACAGGCTGACCGCGTTGACCGCGCCATGGGCTCCCGCGAGGGCGGCCGCGACCGCCGCATCGCTACGGATGTCGGTTGCAAGAAACGTCGCCGCGCGCGGGCTTGCTTGGCGAGCACGCCGCGCCGCGATGCGCGCCACCAT
>JBPYEF010000136.1:0-4883 GCA_051985875.1 Hyphomicrobiaceae bacterium | reverse complement strand
GTGCGCCGGGCACCTATCCTCGGCCCCTGGCACTGTTCTCCTCGCCGGGCGTAGCGAGCTTCACGGCTGGCAACGGGTCTCCTGACTCGCGCTGCACGTGGCGCGCGGCGTCGCCGATATGCGCGGTCCGAAGATCGCCTATGCAACTCGGCGTGCCGCGGGCGCGCGCCCAAATACCGTGCGCGCGAGGTTCGGGCGGTGTAACGAGGTTGAGCAGCACAGCGTTTTTTGGCGCTGCGCGCGGTGCTTCACGCCCGGTGCGAACGCCGGACGGCAACGGTGCAAACCCGACAGACCCTTGGGCCGCGGCCGGCGTGGTGCACGCGCAAGGCGCCGCCTGACAGGCGGGCAGCTGGGCGCAACGCGAGACGCGACGATAGCGGCTCAGCCGCTCCCCGCGCACCAGTGTTGCGCCACATGTGCCCGCACCAAACACGGTAGTTTGCGGCGGCGCCACGCGCGCCGGATTGAGCGCCACGGCGGGATCTTTTAAGGTGCGCAGCAATGGCGGAAAATCCGATCCACGTGGTGGGCGGCGGCCTTGCCGGTAGCGAGGCAGCCTGGCAGATCGCCTCTGCCGGGATCGCCGCCGTAGTCCACGAGATGCGCCCAGTGCGGCAGACGCCGGCGCACAAGACCGACGCCCTAGCGGAGCTCGTGTGTTCAAATTCCTTCCGCTCGGACGATGCGGCAAGCAACGCGGTCGGGCTGCTGCATGAGGAAATGCGGCGCGCGGGATCGCTGATCATGAGCGCGGCCGACGCCCACAAGTTGCCGGCGGGTGGCGCGCTCGCGGTAGATCGCGAGCGTTTCTCCGGCGAGGTCACGCGGCGCCTTGTGGGCCATCCCCTGATCACCATCGCACGCGGCGAGATCGCGACCTTGCCGCCGTCGGAATGGGGGAGCGTGATTATCGCCACGGGCCCCCTTACCTCCCCAGCTCTGGCGACGGCCATTGCACAGCTCACCGGGGAAGCTGAGCTGGCGTTTTTCGATGCCATCGCGCCGATCGTGCACCTTGAGTCGATCGATACTGGGGTGACCTGGCGCCAATCGCGCTACGACAAGCCCGGCCCGGGCGGGACGGGCGCCGATTACATCAACTGCCCGCTCGACAAGGAGGCCTACGACAGATTTGTCGCCGCCCTGCTTGCGGCCGAGAGGGTGGCCATGCACGACTGGGAGGCCGCGACCCCTTATTTCGAGGGCTGCCTGCCGATCGAAGTGATGGCTGAGCGCGGCAGAGACACCCTGCGTTTCGGACCAATGAAACCCGTCGGGCTCAGCAATCCGCACGCGGCTGGCACGCGCCCCTACGCCGTCGTGCAACTGCGCCAGGACAATGCGCTCGCTACGCTGTGGAACATGGTCGGGTTTCAAACCAAATTGAAGCACGGCGAGCAGAAACGTGTACTGCGCATGATCCCGGGCCTTGCGAGGGCGGAATTCGCCCGCCTCGGCGGTCTGCACCGCAATACCTTCCTGAACAGCCCCAAGTTGCTCGACGCCGAACTGCGCTTGCGGGCTGACCCACGGCTGCGCTTTGCCGGCCAGATCACCGGCTGCGAGGGCTACGTCGAGAGCGCAGGCATGGGCCTGATCGCCGGGCGGGCAGCGGCCGCGGAACGACTGGGTCGCAGATTCTTACCACCACCGCCGACCACGGCGCTCGGCGCATTGCTAGGGCATATCACCGGTGGGCACGTCTCGGCGCGCTCCGCTGTGCGCGGCACACCGTCATTCCAACCGATGAACGTCAATTTTGGGCTGTTTCCACCGCTCACGGTTTCCGGGATGCCCGCGCAGCGGCTGCAGCGCGGTGCCGCAAGGAAAGGGGCGCTCACCCAGCGCGCCCTCGCCGACCTCGAGCCGTGGCTCGCCGGGACCGCCCCCGAACCGTGCGCGGCGTCACGCGGGCAGGGCGACGGGCTCCGGTGACGGTCTCCCGCGGATCAGATCGGCGGCCTTGTCGGCAAGCATCAGGGTTGCCGCATTGAGGTTGGCTGAAAGCATGGTCGGCATGATCGAGGCGTCAATAACGCGCAGATTCTCAAGCCCGTGGACGCGCAGACAATCGTCGACCACGGCCATTCGGTCGCTGCTCGGCCCCATGCGGCAGGTGCCGGAGGGATGGAACGTCGTCGTGCCCCGCTGCTTGGCGGCGGCGAGCAATTCTGCATCGCTCTGCGCCGCATCTCCCGGAAACTCTTCCCGCTCGTAGAACGGCGCAAGCGGCGCGCTCTTCAGCAGCCGTCGAGCGAGCTTCATGCCGGCGAGCAGGACGCGACGATCTCCCTCTTCGGCGAGGTAGTTCGGCTGGATGAGCGGGGGAGCGAACGGATCACGAGAGCGCACCCGCACGTAACCGCGGCTCTCAGGCCGTTGCTGCCAAGAGGCCACGGTCATTCCGGGCTCGGTCTCGAGCTGGCCCTGCACGCCTTCCTTGTAGCTTGCCGGCGTGAAGGTCAGCTGCAGATCCGGGTTCTCAACGCTCGGCTCAGAACGCCAGAAGCAGTATACGAGCGTTGGGTTGAGCGCGAGAATACCCCGGCGGGTCAGCAGGTAGCGCACGATCTCGCCGCCGAGGCTCAGCCCCCGGGCACGCTCGTTGATCGTGCGCGCATTCTTGACCCGCGCAACGAAGCGGGGAGCGTAGTGATCGCGCAAATTCTCGCCGACGCCGGCCAACGCCTGGCGCACGGCAATGCCGTGTGCCATGAGGAGCTCGGGCGGCCCGATGCCGGACAGCTGCAGCAGTTGCGGCGAATTATAGCTACCCGCCGAAAGGATCACGGCGCGTCGCGCCACCACGCTGCGCAGTGCCCCGCGGCGCCCGCCGACCCGGTAGCTGGCCCCGGTACATCGTTTCCCCTCGAAGGTCAGCTCGGTCACGTGCGCGTGCGTGCGCACGGCTACGTTCCTGCGCCCACGGACGGGATGCAGGAATGCCGTGGCAGCGCTCACGCGCCGACCCTTGTCGATGGTCCGTTGGGCGTAGGCGACACCCTCTTGCGTTGCCCCGTTATAATCGGGATTGCGCGGTATTCCGAGGCTGACGGCGCCGGCAATAAAGGCTTCGCACAGGGGATCGGCCCATTCGAGATCGCTGACTGTGAGCGGCCCGGTGCGGCCGCGGTAGGTCGCATCGCCCTCCCCAAGGCGCCGCTCCAAACGGCGAAAGTAGGGAAGCACGTCGGCGTAGCCCCAACCGCGGTTGCCGAGCTGCGCCCAGGTGTCAAAGTCCATGCGCTGGCCGCGGTTGTAGACATGACCGTTGATCGAGCTTGAGCCCCCGAGCGTCTTTCCGCGAGGCGCAAGGATTCGCCGCCCACCGGTCCAGGCGCTCGGCTCCATGTGATAGAGCCAGTTGACGCGCCGGTTGTAGAACGTCTTGATGAAGCCGGCGGGCACATGAATGTAGGGGTGCCAGTCGCTCGGTCCCGCCTCCAGGAGCAGGATGTTGCTCGCGGCGTCCTCGCTCAGGCGATTGGTCAGCACGCTGCCCGCCGAGCCGGCGCCGATGATCACGTAGTCGAATGTCTCCGCTGACAATTTCACCCCCATGTGCGCGGCTGCGCGTCAGGCGTGGAACAGAAATCCTTCATAGCCATTGGCGGCGATTTGATTGCAGCGCTCGACGTAGCGGGGGAAGCCGCCGATGTAGGGCATGAACACGCGCGGCTTGTCCGCAACGTTGGCGCCGAGATACCACGAGCTGCACGTGTAGCGCAGGGTACGGCCGGCGACCTCGCCGACATGCGCCATCCATTGCTCCTGCGCATCGGCTCGCGCCTCGACCAGCCGCAAGCGATGCGTCCGCATGTAGGCCAGCAGGTCGGCGATCCATTCCACGTGCTGCTCAATGCTCGGCAGCATGTTGGTCAGCACCGAGGGGCTACCCGGGCCGGTGATCGTGAACAGGTTGGGAAATCCTGCGACGGCGAGTCCCAAATAGGCGCGCGGCCCCTCGCGCCACGCCAGCCCGAGCGATTTGCCGTCCGGACCGCGAATATCGATGCCGGTCAGCGCGCCGGTCATCGCGTCGAAGCCGGTAGCAAAGACGATGGCGTCGACCGCGTATTCCCTTCCCAGCGCGCACACGCCACGAGGGGTAATCCGCTCGATACCCCGTTCGGCAACGTCGATCAGTGCGACGTGCGGCGCGTTGAAGGTGTCATAGTAGCCGCTGTCGACGCACAGTCGCTTGCAGCCGATGGTGTTCTTCGGGGCCAGCGCCTCCGCGACGGCTGGGTCGCGCACGCGCTGGCGAATCTTGCTGCGCACGAATTCCGCGGCCGTATCGTTGGCCCGCTCCTCGAGCATCAGGTCCTTGTATGCCCCGAGAAACGACAGGCCGCCATGGCGCCAGCGGCGTTCGTATTCGCGCAAGCGCGCCTCTTCTGGAGTGTCGAGCGCCAGTGCATCGCCGTAATCGAAGGCAATACCGGTCGGGCTCAGCTTGGCGCGTGCCCTGAGCGCGGCATAATTGGCCTTGATGCCACGGAGATAGTCCGGATCCAGCGGCGCATTGTGGGCTGGAACGGCGTAATTGGGCGTGCGCTGAAATACGTACAACCGGGAGGCCTGTGTGGCAATTACCGGGATCGCTTGGATGGCCGAAGATCCCGTGCCGATCACGGCAACGCGCCTTCCCGAAAAGTCGACCGGCGCGTGCGGCCAGCGGCCCGTGTGGTAGCGATCGCCGGCAAACGTTTCCGCGTCCTTGAACGACGGCAGGTTGGGCGCCGATAGGCACCCGGTGGCCATAATGCAATAGGTAGCGGTGGTGCGCCCGCCGCTCGTCAGCACCTCCCAGCGGGCTTGCGAGGCATCGAATACCGCCGCCTGCACGCGGCTGTTGAACACGATGTCGCGGCGCAGAT